>NZ_JASDDF010000020.1:0-90011 GCF_030407535.1 Pseudoalteromonas sp. APC 3224
GTTACAAACCTCGCGCCGCGATTAAACCGCCCCTAGTTTGAACAAATTTTAATCCGCAAAGGTCAACAGACCCTAGTCTTTAATTGCAATGGCAATTTCTATTTCGTTACTGTTTTTATAATACTCAAAATCACTGGTGTAAGTACGTTCATAGCGGCAATCGTCTGAGCTGAAGTATTGCCAAATTTCGCCCCATAAATCGATCACTGCATCGGGCATTTCACCCTCACCTTTAAATACCAAATAACGCCCCGCTTGGATGGTTACTTTTTTAGCTTCAGGGAGTTTAATTGATAAATTATCGCAGCAGGCAATTACGTCAAAATCGCCTGTGAGATCGCTTTCGTAATTAGTATACACACCATACACTTTGGTGTTTTGGGTGAGGCTGTTGGCAAACTTTTCACCAAATTTTTGCCAAAGTTCAGCTATATTTGCAGTGCCAGCGTTCATTTCATTGGCGTTGCAGGTTCTTACTTTTAAGCCGATTAAGGTCTGACTAGCTAGTTGCTTTACTTCCATCATGACGTCCTTTAGCGTTAATACAAACACCAACGTAACAGAAAAACCGCCAATACTTTAAATATTGTATTAAATATTTCATAAATAATGATTATTAAGCTCAGTTGCTTATTTATTGCTCGTATTTGAATAGGTGGTAATGGCTAAACATAGCTTTGCTACCGCTAAAATAATTTACTTAACTTTCTCTTTTTTAAGTTTATTTTTTTGCTTGTAATGCTTGTCGTTTAATAATGTAGTTTATCGATTTTTGTTAAAAATATACGACAAGCTTATTAGCTCTAATTTAAAAAAAGTTGTTATCTAACCTTTTTTCATTATTGTAAATAGAAATCATTATCATTAAGATCCCTGCACCTAAAAAGTGTACTCAAGGAATGTTGATGTGTCTCAATCTCAAGTGTTAAATATTAATACCATTGAAAAACAGGCTGTATTTGAACAAAGCGGCCTGCCCCCACAATTCAATTTAGAGCAGTTCATTAATTATCAAATAGCGTCTTTGCAAGGGTTGTCAGCAGTTCAGCAAGCGATGGCTAAAGCCCAAAAGCCATTTTCAGGTGTGTCGGTAAATACGCTAGCAAAAGTAGTAAACGATGTTGATTTATCACAGCCTTTGGCTGACTTTCCAGCGGTGCTTGAAGAGCTAAAAGGCGTGTATTTAGATCATGCTGTGTATTTTCATCATCCGCGTTATATGGCCCATTTAAACTGCCCTGTAACCTACCCTGCTGTTGTGGCCGAACATATTATTGCTGCTATTAATACCTCGGTAGATACCTGGGATCAAAGCGCAGGCGCGACGTTAATTGAGCAAAAGCTGATTGATTGGACATGCCAAAAAGCAGCATTGCCAAGCACTTCCGATGGAGTATTTACTAGTGGCGGCACACAATCAAACTTAATGGCAATGTTAGTTGCTCGTGAAGTAGCTGTTAGCCGCTATGCCGCTAATCATCAGGTGAAATTACAAGGCTTACCTGCTGTTGCCTCACGCTTTAAAATTTACTGCTCTGAGGTGGCGCACTTTAGTATACAAAAAGCAGCGGCGTTACTGGGCTTAGGTTACAACGCCGTGGTGCCGGTGGCTACAAACCGCGAAATGCAAATGGATATGGAGGCACTTAAAACCGCCATAGCAACAAGCAAAGCGCAAGGTGATTTACCCATTGCAGTGGTTATTACCGCAGGCACAACCGATTTTGGCTCTATCGATCCAATCCATAATATTGCCATGCTGGCTAAAGAAGAGCAGCTATGGTGCCACGTAGATGGCGCTTATGGTGGCGGTTTGTTGGTGAGTGAGCACCACCGCAATGCGCTTAATGGCATTGAGTTGGTTGATTCAATAACGATTGATTATCACAAATCATTTATGCAACCGGTTAGCTGTAGTGCTTTTTTATTAAGCGATAAACGCCATTTTAGCCACATTACTTTATATGCCGATTATTTAAACCCATTAGCAGAGGCCGGTAATGGCACGCCTAATTTGGTAGATAAAAGCCTACAAACCACTCGCCGTTTTGATGCCTTAAAGTTATGGCTAACACTGCGCACCACTGGAGAAGCACCGCTTGGTCGCGCGTTCGATAAAGTTATTGGCCTTGCGCGCCAAACGCATATTGTACTTAACGACCACCCCGACTTTGAAGTAGTTAACTACCCCGAGCTTAGTGCCTTGGTATTTAGATTTGCCCCTGATGATTTAAAACATGACCTTGATTTACTCGACTCTTTAAACCTGCATGTACGACAAACGTTTTTAAAAACTGGTGAAGCCATGATTGCCCGTACAAAAATAAATGGTCGTCATTATCTTAAATTTACATTGCTTAATGCGCAGTGCCAATTAACTGATGTACGCGCTGTTATTGAGCAAATTAGCCACATTGCATGGCAAACTTATAGGGAAATTGCATAATGGATAATCAACCTTACGATTTTATAGCTATTGGCCTTGGCCCATTTAACTTATCTTTAGCGTGTTTAAGTGAACCGCTCGAAGATGTAAAAAGCCTGTTTTTAGAGCAGCGCAGTGAATTTGACTGGCACCCTGGAATGATGCTGGAGGGCGTTACATTACAAACTCCGTTTATGTCGGATTTAGTAACCATGGCAGATCCAACCAGCCAATATAGCTTTTTAAATTATGCCAAATTGAATAATCGGTTATACCCGTTTTATATTCGCGAAAGCTTTTTTTTATTGCGCCGTGAATACAACTTATATTGCCAATGGGTTTGCTCGCAGCTTTCAAATGTTAACTTTGAACAAACAGTCACTCACGTTGAATTTTGCCCGCAAAGTGAGTGTTATACCGTTAGCTGTAACACCCCCAATGGTATGCAACATTATGTGACTCGCCATATTGTTTTGGGCACAGGGCCTGCACCGTATATTCCTGATTGCGCTGTGCAAAGTAACTCAAATAAGGTAATGCACAGTAGCGATTTTTGTCATCGGCTTGATGAATTAAAGGCAGCTAAACGGGTTACTGTGGTAGGGGCTGGGCAAAGTGCAGCAGAAATTTACCACACTTTATTGCAGCAAGCAGTACCGCAAGGCTTGCAGTTAGATTGGATAGCACGTTCACCGCGCTATTTTCCGCTTGAGTATACTAAGCTCACCCTTGAAATGACCTCTCCTGAGTATGTAGATTACTTTTATAATTTAAAAACTGAGCAGCGAGATTGGCTCAATCAAAACCAAAAAAATCTATTTAAAGGCATTAATGGCGATTTAATTAACGACATTTTCGACACCCTCTACGCGCAAAGTCTTGATGGGCCAATTTCTACTACATTTAAAACTAACAGCAGGCTAACAGGTACTCAAAAAGTAGGTAAGCGTTTACTGACGGAGTTTTATCATCAGGAGCTTGAGCAGCCCTTTTCAATAGAAACCGACTTTTTAATTTGTGCTACAGGCTTTAAATATCAGCGCCCTGCTTTTTTAAATAATATTGCCCACCAATTACCCGAAGATGAGCAAGGTCGTTATTTAGTAAGCCGTGAATATGCGGTAGATAGCGAACAAAAACGTATTTTTGTACAAAATGCCGAGCAGCATACTCATGGTTTTGTAACTCCAGATTTAGGTATGGCTTGCTACCGTAATAGTATTATTTTACGTGAAATTTTAGGTTATGCGCCTTATCAGGTTGAGCAAAAAATTGCCTTTCAAAACTTTGATTTAAGCGATGTCACCCTATCAACACAACAGCAGAGTAGCGCCGCATGAGTCTTCGTTTAGCGCTAATTTTGCTGACGGTTATTTCGGTGGTATGCGATACCTTGCTGCTACCGTTTTATCCGCAATTTTTTGCTAGTGAATTTGCTATTAGTAACGCCACGTTAATCGGCCTCTTTGTGGCTAACTGTTGTATTACTGTAATGCTGGCTTTACCGCTATGGGCTAAGGTCGCTAAAAAATACAATGAGTTGGCTTTGTGGTTAGTAACCCAAGTAGTAGCCGCTGGTTTTGGCCTGCTTTGCTACTTTGCGACCAATGTGTGGGAGTTTTGGATTTACTACCAACTAATGTTGGTGCTAAAGGCAAGCTACCTACTTATATACCCATTTGCACTGCGATTAGAGCAACAAACTAAGCATTTATCTATTATTGGTTTGTTTTCTGTATTGATGCATTTTGGTGCGATTGGTGGTGCTTTAATTGGTGGTTATTTCTTTAGTTTAGCAGAGCCACGCTATGCGTTATTACTCAGTAGTGCCGGTGACCTAGTTCAGGTTTTATTATGCGGCTACTTAATGTATTCATTAAAAACAGGTATTTATCAGCAAGCAATAGCGACTGAAAAACCGCGAGAGCGTATTCCCTATTTTATTTGGCAATTTTGCTTTTTAAGTGTGGTGGTATATTTTAGCGCGTTTTTAATTCGTCCCTTCTTTACAACTCATTGGCAAGCATTAAACGCACAAAGCAGCACCTTGCAAAGTGCTGTTGTATACGCCATTCCTGCTTTTGCAGCGCTTGTTATGCTGGTTTTTAACCATTTCAGGCAGCATTTACCACTGCCAACATTAAGCCGCACGAGCACTTTGTTATGTGCACTTATTTTGGGGGCGTTTGGGCTTTATTTACAAGCGCAGGAGTCGGTGGGGTTAGTGATTTTATCACGTGTTTTATATGGCTTTGCGCTATTTCAAGTGATGGTACTGCTAGAGGTAATGCTATTTGCTAAAAGTGAGCCTGCACATTACGGCAGCGACTTTGCCAAAGTGCACATTGCTCAAAACATCGGGGTTATTTTAGCGTCGTTACTAGTGGGTATGAGCGTAGAGCATCTTTCAACAACGGTTGTGTTTTACTTTGCTGCTATTGGCTTTGCAAGCCTTGCCTTTATTTTGCTTTGGCGGGTTAAGGCTGTTGCTCGAACTGCGCGTTCAGCGTCTTAGTTTTTAAGATTTATTGGAGTTTTTATGTATTTTTCATCTTTTGTAACCACCCTACAGCATACCGGCAAAGTGACGATGCGGTTATTACAACAAACAGATATGCCAACAGTTTGCGATTGGCTTAAGCAACCGTATGCGCACTTTTGGGGTATGCAGCAGCAAACCGAGCAACAAATAACTAAAGCATATCAAGATATTATTGATACGCCTCATCATCAGGCATACGTGATCGAGCAAAATAATAACCTATTGGCTTTAGTTGAGCTTTATAGCCCTGAGCACGAAAGCTTAATGAAAGCGGCGTACGAGGTTGAACCTAATGATGTGGGTATGCATATTTTATTAGCGCCTAACATGGCACCTAAGCGCCATTTTAGTTTTGAAATGATGCAGTGCGTGCTGCAAAGTATTTTTGCTCAAAACAGTGCCGCCCGTGTTGTGGTTGAGCCCGACATTGCTAATAGTAAAATCCATACTTTAAATAAGCGTTTGGGGTTTGTGCACACCCAGCAAATTCAACTGGGCGAAAAAGCCGCTTATTTAGGTTTTTGTAATAAAGCAGCCTTTGATAGGCACAGCCAACTATTTACTGATTCGTTAGCACCTTTGCAAACTGATTACGTGATACAGCCACATTGGCAATGGGCAAATCGGCATTTACAAGCTAAAGCACTCACCGAGCTGGTGCACGAGCGTTTATTGGCCGCAGAGACAACAAAGCAAGGCTTTAAAGTAAATGTTGAAGGCGGTTACTTTATTTTTAATGGCCGTGCTATGGCACTGAATCATATAGATATAGACGAGCCAAGCCTATGCTTTTACAACCTTAACGAAGAGCTGCAGCCGCTAGATGTGTTGCACTTTTTTAGTATGCAGGGGCCTGCGCTAGGTTTAACGGGTAAGCGCCTTGCCACCTACCTTGAAGAGCTAAATGCTACTTTAGCCAGTGCGTGCTTCAAACGTGAAAATAACACCTTAACAGCGGCGCAGTTAGCTAATTTAGGGCTACAAAAAATAGAAGCCGCAATGAGTGAAGGGCATCCTGCCTTTGTTGCTAATAATGGCCGCATTGGTTTTAGTAAAGCTGACTTTTTACGCTATGCGCCAGAAGTAGGCAAACCGTTTAAAGTACTGTGGTTAGCAGCGCATAAAGCGGTATGCGACTTTGCCCATAGTGAATACTTTGCCGACTACCCAAGCCATATAAGTGATGAGCTAGATTTAACCTCCCGAGATGCGTTTAACACAGCGCTAAAAGCTCAAAACCTAAATCCCGATGATTACTTACTCATTCCTGCTCACCCTTGGCAGTACCAACACAAATTGAGTGTGGTATTTGCAAATGAGTTGGCAAATCAGCGATTAGTGTACTTAGGTGAAGGTGACGATTTATATCAAGCGCAACAATCAATTCGGACCTTATATAACTGCTCGCACCCGCATAAACCGTATTTAAAAGTGGCGTTGTCTATTTTAAATATGGGATTTATGCGCGGCCTATCGCGTGCTTACATGGCGGTGACTCCTGCCATTAACGATTGGGTATTTGAAAAGGTTAGCCAAGATCAACAACTCGCAGGCGCTAATTTTACAGCGCTTAGAGAATACGCCACCTTAGGTTATGCCCATCATACGTTTGAGCAAAGCGCGCTGGGAGATACACCCTATCGTAAAATGTTTGCCTGCTTATGGCGAGAAAACCCAAACCATAATTTAAATAGTGATGAACAACTGACCACTATGGCAGCGTTATTACACTTAGATAATAATGGCCAAAGTTTAGTGGGCGAATGGATAGCGCAAAGTGGTTTGAGCACGCAGCAGTGGTTACGTGCCTACTTTAATGCCTATTTAATTCCGCTAGTACATTGTTTTTACGCGCATAAATTAGTGTTTATGCCTCACGGCGAAAACCTCATTTTAAAGCTTAAAAATTCGGTGCCTGTGGGCGCATATATGAAAGACATAGGTGAAGAGGTTGCCTTACTTAATAGCACTGAAGTATTGCCTGCAGGGGTTGAACGTATTCATGTTTCTATGCCTAAAGAGCTTGAGCTATTAAGTATATTTACCGATGTATTTGACTGCTTCTTTAGATACTTAGTAGCAATTTTAGTGCGAGAAGAGCGTATTACAGAGCATGACTTTTGGCAGTGTGTTACGCAAAGTGTTAAAGCGTATCAACATGCTAACCCTGCTTTAAATGAGCGATTTAAAGAGTATGACTTTTTTAGTGATGAGTTTGCACACTCTTGTTTAAACCGCTTACAGTTAGGTAATAATGAGCAAATGGTTGATTTAACGGATCCGGCAGGTAGTTTGCAGTTTGCTGGTAACTTAAACAACCCCGTATCGGCAAAGCTGTATGGCTAAACCGATTACCCTTGCGCAGTTTTTATATTGCCAACAACCCGTGCAACGAACTTTTAAACCGAGCTTGTTATTAGTGCGCGCTTTAACAGTTCGTTGTAAGGCGCAGTACCCTACTGCGCCTAAGCAATTTATTAGTCGGCATTTGTATTTACAGCTTTGCTGGCAAGCTGTTTACGCTTATTGCTATTGGTTTGCTTGCAAGCAAAGTACGGCTGATCCCATTAACATGCCGTTAGCGGTAAATGGCGCTTATTGTCGTGGGTTTAACCTGAAAAATGGCGTGTTAGTAAGTAAAACTGAGCAAACCAAAGCGTTTACTCATTTTATAAGCCAAGTTGGTGAATGGGTAAATACCGACTATGCACTTGGTAAAAAAGAACAAGCTCGGTTATTACTCGATTCATTAAGTAGCGCCATTGAGCGAGCTCATAGCTTAGACCTTGCTACTACTTTACATATCAACAATTGCCATCGTCAGCTGCACACCCTTATTTGTGAACACTTTAATCTTGATACGCCATTTACTGAAAAACCCCAGCGTTTAACCTGTTGCCGCTATTATTTAGCCGGTTATAGCAAATGCCAAACCTGCCCTAAAAAGGATATTAAAACCAATGAACCAACGTCTTAAAACGATTGATCTTGCGCGTGGTGCGAGCGTTTTTATTATGATTATTGTGCATACCTTATGGATGTATGCCTCCACGACGCTTCAAAGTGAAAGCGCATTTGGTACGATTGTGCATATACTTGGCAAAGGCACCGCCTCGTTTTTAGTGGCAATGGGGCTATCTATGGCGCTTTCGCGCAGGCAAACACCTTTGCTATTAATTAAGCGTGGCATACAGCTTTTACTGCTTGCTTATTTAATGAATGCGGCCAAGTTTTGGCTGCCTATTGAAGTATTTAATACCATGCCTGAGGCATTTATAAATGCTTATGGCTGGCAAAGTCCGCTCAGTGCTGGGCAGTTACAATTTATGGTGTTAACAGGTGATATTTTACAACTGGCTGGAGTTAGCTTATTGCTGTTTGGTGTGCTTAATATTGCCCGTTGGAAAACAATATGGATTGCGGTTTTAGCCATTGCAATTTCAGTTATGAGCCAGTTTGTGAGGGGGCAACAATTTACGCTTTCACCTTATATTAGCGATTTGTTTTTTGCTAGTAACTATCAGGTGTATTTTCCGGTTTTTCCTTGGATAAGTGCGATATTAACGGGATACGTACTTGGTCGTTTATACCTTAGTAACCAACAAAATGCCGATTACTTATATAAAGTATGTGCACAACTCGGTGCTGCTTTACTTGTTATTGGCGGCATATGGTTAGCCATTGATTTTAAAGGACAGTTTGGCAACTTTTTCCATTTAAATGGCGGCGGTATTAGTTATTTAATTGGCTTAAATTTATGTGCCCTAGCGGCTATACAGTTTATTTTTGCTGATAAATATAATGGCCCTATTACACGTGCTCTTTTATATGCCAGTAAACATGTAACCGCGCTCTATGTTATTCAATGGGTACTTATTTGCTGGTTTATGGGGGCGCTTGGTTATCATACCCTCAGCCTTTGGCCGACACTTTGTATGATGGTACTGATGACTTTACTGACTTTTGCTGTGCATAAGGTTTATTTAAAAAGCAAACAGAGCCTCACAGACATTACGCAAAAAACTAAACGTACAGCTTAAGCTGTAAAGGGGCTTTACGGGCGCTGATTTGGCTGCCCTAGCCTGCTTTTATCGCATCAATAACGCAATGCATACGCTTTGCTAACGGCCTATTTCGGTGATGGCACACATAAATATTTTCGCTAATTGGTTTGGTTAAATGATGCGTTTTAATAAGCGCAGGTTTATTAAAAGCACTTACTGCGTGTGCGGGTAAAACCGTAAAACCCAGCCCTAAACTTACCGGCTCCAGTATTAAACTTATTTGGTTAGAAAAACCCGTTTGCTTAATTTGATCAACATGTTCAAATTCACTGTAGTTTTCGCTAAGTAAAAGCTGCGCATGATGTTTTGCATCGGGGTGGCCAATAAAGCCAAGCTCACATAAAACCTCCCACGTTGGGTTTTCTATATGTGCGGGCGTTACTAATAATAGGGATTCTTTACCAATTTTGTGGCTGGTAACTTCACTAAGGGTAGGCGCTTGAGTTAAAAAGCCAATATCGGCACTATGATTGGCCACCGCTTGTTCAACATTGGTATTTGGAGCAAAGCGGTAATCTATAATTAGCTTCTTGTGCTCTACTTGCAGTGCTAATAGTTGATTGTAAAACTTTAGCCCGCAACTGCCTGGCGACTGTATTTTTACTAAACCGCTGTAAGGTGAATCATCTTTTAATTGCTGCTCTAAAAACTGCCATTCTTTTAATAATAAGCTGCCTTGCTGATACAAGTTTTGCCCATGTACGGTAAGGGTAAATTGTTTACCGTGGCGCTCAAGCAAGGCGCAATCTACTTGCTGCTCTAACTTTTTTATATGTTGGCTTACGCCTGACTGGGTCATATAAAGGCGCTCGGCGGTTTGGGTAAAATGGTTTACCTCAACTAAAGTACAAAACGTGTTTAACCATGTAGGATTTATCATTACAAAATATACTCAAAATGATGATTAATGATAATTTTACTTAATGTTGGTCAATTCGTAAACTAACTCCATCAACTAAACATAGTTAAGTAGGAGTATTTATTATGAGTCATACATATCCACGTAGTTTTTCGCACATTGGTATTTCAGTACCGGATGTTGAAAAAGCCGTAGAGTTTTACACTAAGGTGATGGGCTGGTACACCATAATGGAGCCTACCGTGATCACTGAAGACAACAGCCCAATTGGCGAAATGTGTACCGATGTATTTGGTCCAAATTGGGAAAAATTCAAAATAGCGCATCTTTCAACAGGCGACCGAATTGGTGTAGAAATTTTTGAATTTAAAGACCAAGAAAACCCTAAAGACAACTTTGAATACTGGAAAACCGGTATCTTCCATTTCTGTGTACAAGACCCAGATGTAGAAGGCTTAGCGGATCGTATTGTTGCTGCAGGTGGTAAAAAACGTATGCCAGAGCCACGTTACTACTACCCTGGCGAAAAGCCGTACCGCATGATCTACATGGAAGACCCGTTTGGTAACATCCTTGAGATTTACAGCCACAGTTACGAGCTTATATATAGCGCAGGCGCATACTAAAAGCACATAGCTTAAAGTATTTAGTAAAAACAAAGGCCGTAGTATTTATTACTGCGGCTTTTTGTGCCTAAAAAGAATACATTGCCTAGATATGTTAGTGCTGATAACGTGATAAAACAAAACTACTTATAACTCCATGTTTGAAATTAAGGACAATAATGAACATTTCATTGGAAGGTGTCACCTCTGCTAATTACGAAGAGGTATGCGATTTAGACGTTACCAAAGCGCAACAAGATTACGTAGCGAGTAATATGTGGTCGTTAGTTGAGGCGCACTACAATAGTGGACATACCTGTAAAGCTATTTACCAAAATAATAAGCCTGTAGGCTTTTTTATGTGGGTGCAAGAAACCCCTACAAAAGTTTCTATTTGGCGTTTTATGGTAGATGAACATCATCAAAATAAAGGTATTGGCCGCCAAGCACTATTCATGGCAATTGCAGAGATTAAAACGACTTCTAAGCTTGAACAAATCGAGATTTGTTATAACCCGCAAAACCCTGTAGCTAAGGATTTTTATTCTAGTTTTGGGTTTGAAGAAGTTGGCCTAGATGAAGACGAAGAAGATATGTTAGCCATTATTAATATAAAAAGTTAACCCAATTTTGTTTAGCGCGTTGCTTATTGCCATAAAAATTAGTGCTTAGTAAGGTGTGGAGGATGTTGCAGTGCTAATTTTTTTAGCTGTGTAATGCATGAAAGCGCTAAGTCATGATATTCATCATCGCTATACAATATCTCGTTTAGCAGATTAATAGATTGTATGAGTGCATTGTGCGCAGCACTTTGTTCGTCTAAAAAGTGAAGTGTGGAATAAAGGCGCTCTGTAAGTGAGGTAATTTGTATGATTTGCTGTTTATTCGTACAGTTATACATTTGAGCTAATAAGGACGCACTTTCAAGTGCACACCCCAAATACGGCAATGCTTGTGCAAATTGGTATCGTTTAAACAGCGCTTCGCCACTTAGCTGCGCATTTTGAATATCTATAATTGCTTGTTCTGGTTGACATAAAACATGTTGTTTGTGTCGAGCACATAAAAAAGGTAATGCCATGGTACGTTCCATATCTGTTTATTTTTTAAGACTGTAAAACAGAAATCCTAAAACATCAAATGATAATTGTTTTTATTTGCATTTGTAGGTTTGATGCAGTTTGTTGTGTATACTAACTTCATTGTTTTGATTCTTATTTTTATAAAAACCGATATGAAAAACCCATTTTTAGCACTTGTTTTACTCAGTGGATTATCAGGCTGCAGTATAAACACAGTATCAGTATCTCAAAGTTCATCCTTGTATAATTACGGGCTTTATAATGCAAAGGGCCAGCGAGTTAATTCAATATTGTCAGAATCCACGCTTTTGAATGCCGATATTGTTTTAGTCGGTGAATGGCATACACACCCCGGTGTCCACTTATTTCAGGCTGAGCTGTTTCAGCAATTAAGCACGCAAAATAAGCCTATTGCTCTATCGCTTGAGCAATTTAGCCGCGCTGATCAGCAAACACTAAACCTTTATCTTGAGAGTAAAATAGGTGAACAATACCTAATTGATAATACTAAGGCTTGGCCTAATTATAAGAGCGATTATCGTGCGTTAGTGGAATTAGCGAAGATACAAAATAGCGATGTAATAGCTTCAAATGCGCCTAAGCATATTGTTACCTGTATTGGTCGCCAAGGTATTAATTATATTAATAAGCTTGACGCACAACAGCGTAGTTTTATTGCAAAAGAGATAGATACTTCTCCAAGCCTTTATAAAGAACGCTTTATGCAATCCATGCATCATGGAACGGCGAGTAAAAACGAAAAACTTTACGCCGCGCAAGTTACTTGGGACGAAACCATGGCTGAGTCTATCGTTAACTATATTAGTCAAAATAAGGGCACGCAGGTTATACATTTAGCCGGTGACTTTCATGTGAGAAATGGTGAAGGCATAGCGCGGGTAATTAAGCGAATTGCCCCAGAGCTTAATGTTGTATGGGTTTCGCCAGTATCAAAAGTACAATCTGAGCAAAATGGTTATCAATTAGAAGTTAACGCTTTGCCTGCTCGCTATGTGCAAAAAGCACATCAACAAGCGGCATTCAAAACTTTAGTCAAGCGAGGCGAGAAAACACAGTGCCAATAATAGGTTGGCACTGTGTTTGTCTAATACACTTTTTAATATTTACTTAAGCGTAAATGTGCCTTTCATCATGGCGTAATGGCCAGGAAAAGAACAAAAGAAAATGTAATCGGTTCCGGCGGTTAAGCCGCTGGTTTTAAAAGTAACTTCGGTTGTTTTGCCGCCGCCAATAATGTCTGTAGCACCAATCACGCGACTATCATTAGGCTTTATGTAGTGGTTGCTAAGCCCTGCAGCGTTGCCATCTGTGATAATACCTTGCATGTTTTGCTCAGTAGATAGCACCCAGTTATGGCCCATTACATTAGCAGGTAATTTACCGGTGTGACTAAGTTGAACGGTCACTTGCTTACAGCTTTTAGGGGCGCTTAGTGTTTTAGTTGAAAACTGCATCATATCGTTTGCATCTATATTTAGTGTGCATTCGTCTGCATATGCAGCATTGGCACTCAGTAGGAGTGTAGTGCTGAGTAAGGCTATTAATTTTTTCATACTGTCTCCGCTAGTTGGTTTGAGCTGTTTCGAGCTTGATTTGTTAAGGCTACAAGTGCTTTTCGCACGGCTGATGGGCTATCGCACTCGTTCGCAAAATTAATAAAGTAATTACGCTTGTGGCTTTGTATATAAAAGCCTGTTGATAATAAGCCGCTCATTATTGGGGTGTTATCAGCTACACTGTAGTGCTGCATTAATATCAGCGACATAGCATCTTGATGATCTTCATTCATATGAGTGATCATGCTTTGCTGCTGGCTTTCATCCCACTTTTTAGGCTGAGCTTGCCACTCGTTTTGCTCAAGCCAAAATATTTTTCCAAAACCGCCAATATAACGCACCCGTACTACATCTAATTGCCAAAGCTGAAAATCATGCGCATTGCGATAGCTTGCAGCCTCAGGATACAAAGCTATATATTTATCAAGTAGTACTTCGCTTTGCTCTTTTGCCACAATAGAGCCATCACCTACGAGTGTTACTCGCCCATGTTCGTTTTGATCGCCATAATCGGCGGCATCAAAAATAGTCAGACTCATGCGTGAGTCCTGTTTTAAATTTTTGGTATGCTGAGCTATGTCACTAATAAAAAAGTAGATGCGGCCTTGTTCGTCACACATATAAGGTGTAACAGAGCCAAACGGATAGCCGCGTAAATTATTTGAAATGGTCGACATTACGCCGGCATGGGTTTTAAAAACGAGCGTACGTGCGTCGTTTAATGCTTGCTCTCTCATGAAAACTCCTGACGTTGAGAAAAAACCATGGGCGCATCGTTATAAGGATGAGGGTTAACGTGCAATTTCATGGCGTACATTTGTTGTAAGTTTTGTGCTGTTAAAACGGTATTTATAGACCCGCTTTGCAGCACTTTTTGGTTGTGTAATAAAATAGCGTTGGTTGCATAAAGGCTTGCTAAATTAAGATCGTGTATAGCAATAATGGCGCTGTTTCCTTGCTCTACAAAGGTTCTAACACAGCTAAGTAAAGTATGTTGATGACGCATATCTAGCGCTGATGTTGGCTCATCGAGCAACATTAATTTAGGCCTCGTTTGCGCAGTAAAAGCATCTAACTGGGCTAATGTGCGGGCCATATGAACACGCTGTTGTTCGCCGCCCGAAAGCGCACTCATTCGACGTGTTAGGTAATGGGTTAAATCCATAAGTGAGGCATATTTTTGAACTTTATTGGCTTGTGTTTTAAGAGACTCTGCATAGGGATAGCGACCCATAGCAATGAGTTCAAATACACTAAAATCAAAGCCAACATGATTACTTTGCATCATTACAGCGCGCTTGCTAGCTAATTGCTCTTTAGAAAATGAATGCAAAGGCTTGGTATTAAATAGTATATCTCCCTCAAAGGGATGCATGCCTGCCAAAGTATGCAGTAAGGTTGATTTACCTGCACCATTTTCGCCTATCAGAGCGACAAGTTGTCCTGCTTGGATATTGCCGCTAATACCTTCTAAAACACGATGGGTGTTAAAGCCTATATTGAGGTTGTTAAACGTGATCATGACCAATCTCGCTTATTTTTAATGATTAAATATATAAATAGTGGAGCCCCAAGTAACGCAGTTATAATGCCAATTGGCAGCTCCGCAGGCATAACAACTAAGCGTGCCAACCAATCTGAAAGTAGCAACACAATCACACCTAAAAGCATACAAAGTGGCAGCATATTCCGTAAGTGTGGGCCAACCATGAGGCGTGCGATATGAGGGACAACTAAACCAACAAAGCCAATTAAACCTGTTAGCGCAACTACCGCACCTACGCCCAATGCAACTAATATAATGACGTATAATTTAAGCTTGCTGGTATCGACACCTAAGTATTGAGCTTGTGATTCACCAATAAGAAGTAGATTCATTGGCTCTTTTAATCGCCATAGCCCGATAAGGCTCAGTAAAAGCAAAGGACTCGCTTGTTTTATATTATCCCAACTCGCACCGCCTAATGAGCCCATGGTCCAATAGTTAATTAACCGCAGTGCGCTGTCATCAGCATAAAAACTTAATAACCCAATAACAGCAAATGCCAATGCATTAATAGCGACACCGACTAATATAAGGGTATTTATATTAATTTGTTTTTGTTGTTTTGAGACTAAATATACCAGCGACGTTACTGATAATGCGCCCAAAAATGAGGCATAAGGTAAGTAGTGTTGAGCGTTAAAATTAAACTGTGCACTAAGCGCAATAAAAGCAACCGCAACCATTGCAGCGCCTGCGCTTATACCAATAATAGAGGGATCGGCAAGCGGGTTACGGCACAGCGCTTGGGTTGCAGCTCCTGTTTGTGCAAGTACTAAACCCACCATCACTGCAAGGACAAAACGAGGCAGACGTATTTGTGTAACCACATTGATTTGTAGCGCATCAAATTGACTAAAATGTTCAGGAGCTAGCCATGCAATCGCTAAGCGCCAATCCCATCCTGCGGCTCCATAGCCTATGCTAAGTAATGCTAGAGCAAAAATGCAGCCATAACTTAATAGCATCCACTTATGCGGATTACTCAGTGTTATGGCGTTAAAACGATTCAAAGTTAACGTGCTCATAAGCGTGTTTTATACTCATGCAATGCTTGAATCGCAGTTGCAATACGCGGCGACATGCCCAGTGAAAGTAAGCTGTCCATGACCAGTAATTGACACTCTTGCGCTGCTTTTAATAAACGAAGTGTAGGCTGTTTACAAAAGGCTTGTTTCCCACCAAGGCTTTGCACAACATGCGCTGGCGCCACTAAAAAATCGGGCTGACTTACAGCCAGTACTTCACTGTTAATTGCTTTAAAGCCTGTATGCGTAGCAGCTATATTGGTAATGCCCGCATAATTAAACAGCAAGTTGGGCACCGTTTCTTGTCCTGCTGCGACGAGCCCACGCTCATTAGCTGAAAGTAAAAACAAAGCGTTATGAGTCTGTGTTTTTGCTTTAGTAGGTAACGATTTTTTTATTTTAGTAATTAGGTTTTGAGCTTTTAGGTTTGCATCTAAATCACTACCAAGGTGCTTAATTAGCGCAAGCAGTTCATTTACAGATGTCGGCTTTTTATAGTGAATAACCTTCACTCCGGTTGCTTCTATTTGCTTTAGCGCCTGCTCTCTTCCTGCACCTTCAAGTGCAAGTAACGTAGTTGGGCGCATTGAAAGCACTCCCTCAGCGGCTAGGTCTCGATAGTAACCTACCTGTGGCAACTGTGTTGCTTGTTGCGGATACATACTTGATTGGTCAACCGCGACTAAACTATTTTGTTTTTCTAGTGCGTAGATTATTTCAGTTAATGTGCCGCCAGCACTGATCACACGCTCTTTCGCGAGTGCTGATTGAGTGGCTAAAGCCAGAAAAAAAATTAGGTACTTCATAACAAACTCCGATTTTATTTTTTAGTATTATAACTACTTTAATCTAAATGAAAATGATTATCATAATCAATTGATCTTATTTTGGGTTAGTTGTACCATTTAAAAGTAAATAATAACTATTATCATTTGGAGTGGGGATGAATCCCTTTTCTTTTAAATTTACAGCATTAGCCTCTTTGTTAATTAGCTCTGGTAGCGCACTGGCCGAAAATGTTATTGACGATCATATTGTGGTTAGTGGCTCTCGTTTTGAACAAAAGCTTGAAGATGTGACTGGCTCAGTAACGGTTATTACCGAACAAGATATTGAGCGTCAGCTCGCTGTAGATTTACAAACTATGTTTAAATACGATCCAAGTATCTCAAGTACTGGCAGTGGCGCAGGCGCGCAAACACTAACTGTACGAGGTGTTGGTGGCAACAGAGTTGTTTTTATTAAAGATGGAAGACGCACAAACGATGGCTACGCTGGCGGCGGCGGTTATTTAGTGGGTCGAAACTACTTTGATGTTGCAGGTGTTAAACAAGTTGAAGTTGCAAAAGGGGCGGCATCATCGCTATATGGTTCTGATGCACTAGGGGGAATTGTAGTAATAACAACTAAAGACCCGAGTGATTATTTAGTGGATCAACAAAGCTTGGTAAAAGTAGCGTTAGGCTACCAAGGCCAAAGTAATCAGGTTGCTGCTGATATTACAGCAGCAAAAGATTTAGGTGACGTTGCTATTAGCGCTGTTTATAGCCATCGCGATAGTGAAGAAGTACAAAACTACGTTGAAGATTTACCAGGTTACGATGCCCGCTCGGACGCTTTGCTGCTTAAAGTTGAGCAAAAACTTGATGAAAAACGTACCCTTAAGTATACCTTAGATTACTTTAATCAAACGACAGAGCAAGTAATCACTCCATCCATTCAAGAAACCGAAGACGAAGACACAAATATCTCATTTGCACTCGATTATGATTCAGATATGGCAACAGCTATATTTGATAAATGGTATGGGCAACTATCTTATAGTCGATACGAGCAACAAAGTGACCAAATAAGCGCAGCTAGAAATTACATCGATTATAATGACTACGGGTTTGAGCAAGATATTTTAGGCTTAAAAGCGGTATTTAGTAAGGAAGTTAAAGGAGAAAATACCGAGCATGAATTTGTCTATGGAGTAGATATTGATTTATATGATACTACTCGACCACGCTTAAAAACCCGTGTATTAAATGATGGTACTGTTGATTTTACGAATGAAAAACAAAAAGCATTTCCCGGCGCCGATACTTCTTTAGTTGGTGTATATATGCAAGACAGTATTAAATTTAACGAGACTGATTGGTCGTTAGTTGCGGGTATTCGTTACGATTATTATGCACTTGAAGCCAAAAAAGATGCGTTATTTGCTGACGCCGAGCTTGATGATATTACCGAGTCTGCGTTTTCACCAAAGCTGGGTGTGATTTATCAGGTAGACGATAATTTATCTTGGTATGGGCAATATGTTCGAGGCTTTAAAATACCGCCACACGACCAAGCCTATCAAAGCCATGGTGTTGAGCCATTTTATCAAATATTACCAAACGCAGATTTAGACCCTGAAAGCAGTGACTCATTCGAGATCGGATTAAGATACGCAAGTAGCGATATTAGTGTAAATCTAAGTACTTTTTATGCTGCCTATGATGACTTTATCGAAACAACCATTGCGGGTGTTGAACCAACTTATATTCCTAATGTAAATAAAACATTTTACCAATACCAAAATATTAGCGAAACCCAGATCAGCGGTGTAGAAGCTGGTATTGCTATGTATGTTACCGACGATATTTTATTAGAGGCCAATGTTGCTTACGTAGATGGTGAAAACAAAGACTCTGATCAGCCACTTACTAGTATTAGCCCGTTAAATGGTTCTATATTGGTAAGCACTGAGTTTGGCAATGTTAATTGGACCGCTGCTTGGCGTTTAGCCAAGTCACAGTCTGATGTAGTACTTGATACTAATGGTAATAAAACAACACAAGGTAACGGTTATGGTGTTGTTGATTTATATGCAAATTATCAGTGGCAAGCATGGCAAATGAATGTCGGTTTACTTAATCTACTCGATAAAGAGTACGTACCGTTTGAACTTATTGCTGGTCAATCCAAAGGTACTGATTTTAGCCAATATAGCCAACCAGGACGTAATGTTTCGGCTCGGATAAGCTATCAGTTTTAATTAAAAACAAAAGCCGTATATAAATTATACGGCTTTTTTAATTGCCTTCATATCAATTGAAGAATAACTGTAAAGGGGGTTAACAGCTGCTATGTATTATACAAAACAATAAAAAAAGCGCCTTAACCACTACATTAAGACGCTTTGGATGAAAAGCTAAATAACAAAAGTCGGGTTAAAATAGCTAATCGGGACTATGAAATTGTTAGAATTGATATGCCAATGACATCTTAAATTGAGTAGGCGCACCGGGGTAAACCCATAATGCGTTGTAGCTACTTTGAGCATATTCTTCATCAAGAATATTGTTAACACTGATATTTAACTTGGTGCGCTCGGTTAAGTTTACCTGCCCAAAAATACCAACTAGTTGATAGCTCGGTAAGTTAAATGTTAAATTGGCGGCATCGCCTAATCGCTCACTGGTGTACTGATAACTGGCATCTAGTTCTAGCTCTTTGCCAAGAACGGCCGTTTGATGGCTAAGCGTTAGATTTAAGTTATTTTTAGGCACATTGACTAATGGGCTGCCTTTTTTGATTGGCACGCCCCAATCAGCATTTATTATGTCGTTTGCCGTACTGGCATCTATATAAGCGTAAGATAAATTAAACTTTGTATCATCAGTAATATAAGTACTTAAATCGAGTTCAACACCTTTACTATTTGCTTTACCAATAGGCGCTGAAAAACCAACGTTTACAGGGTCGGCTACTAACATATTACTTTTAGTGGCATCAAATAATGCTAGGGTTCCCGTTATGCCTTGGTAGCTAAATTTAGCGCCTACTTCAAATGAGTCACTGTATTCAAAGCCAAATGGGTCGCCATTTGCATCTGTACCACTTAATGGTAAAAAGCCTTCGGAGTAGCTGCTGTATAAGGTTACAGCGTTGTTTAGTTCATATACTAAGCCTACTCGTGGACTTACCTGGCTTTGTGAACTGCTTGAAAGCACACCACTTTTGGTTTCTAAAATGTCTTGATCTACGCTATCGAATCTAAGGCCAACTAATAGCTTAATTTTATCAGTCAGATCCATTTGACCTTGAACGTATATACCATAAGCATCTTGTTGTTCGTTGTTTTCGTAGAGTAAACCTACTTCAGGACGAGCAACGTTATAATTCGGCTGATAAATATCAACTGTGTAAGTGCCATTACCGCCGCGATAACGATAAAGTCCAGTTCGTAAGTCGTATTTGTATGCGTCGGCTCCTATTAATAAGTGATGGGTAATGCCTGCGGTATCAAAATGCCCACTTAGCTCAAATTTAAGGCTGGTATCATCAACTTCATAATCGCGGTAGCGCTGTTGGCGGGTAAGTGTGCGGCCATCATCGAATAATGATTGGCGCGAGGGTGCAAGTTCAGCATCAGACGAAAACCCAGTTAGTGTAGAGCTGCGGTAGTTTGCGCCTACAACGAGTGACCATTCATTGTTTATATCGTGATTTAAAGTTACTTGGTGACCACGAGAATATACTTGCGTGTCACCATCGTTTGGATTGCCTAAATAGCGTGAGCTAGGAACAGTATTAAAATTATCATTAAGTACAACAACACCACGGTCAAATAGCTGGGCTAAATCAACGTATTCAAATTCATAAGTGATACTGGTTGAAGCGTTTATTTGATGATAAATAGATGGCGTAATCACCTTTTTATGGGTGTACACCTCATCGCGGTAGCTGTCGCTATCTTGCCATGCGCCATTTATTCTAAATGCTGTGTTATTGTTAATGCCGTTTGTATAGTCACCTTCAACGCGATTAAAATTATCACTACCTAAGCTAAGTTTTAGCTCACCCTGTTGCTCAAATTGAGGTTTTTTGGTTACGATATTTACTGTACCGCCGGGCTCTGAGCGCCCGTATAGTGCAGAGCCTGGGCCTTTTAATACTTCAATGTACTCAATGTTTGATACATCACGAGGGCCGCTGAATCCGCGTCCACCGCTAAAACCATTAATTAAGTAACCCGATGGCATGTTTTCGTTACCCGATAATCCACGAATCGAAAAGCTATCCCATAATGCGCCGCTGTTATTTTTACGTGAAATACTGGCAGAAAAATCCAGCGCATCTTGTAATTGAGTTATTCCTTTTTGAGCAAGTACCGCGCTATCGAGAGTTTCGATTGATTGTGGCATTTGCTTTTGAGGAATATCGCCTCGGTAAGCTTGTTTATATGTAACCGCAATTTTCTCTATTGGTTGGCTTTGGGCAATGCTTTGTGCGCTTGCACTTAAGCAGGCTAAGTAAATTAATGAGTACTTCATAAAATGCTTTTTGGTAACGTTATATTATAACCAAAACTATAACATGTGTTACTTTATAACAAAATGTTTTTTTGCGCTCTATGTGTGCGTCTAATTTTTATACTAGCGGCTATACAGCTATCACGTTAAGATGGATGAAAATAACACAATAAGAATAATATAATGTTAACAAAAACAAATGCATTAATTTACTTTTTAGCCTTTAGCAGTGGCTTTAGTATTATGGGAATAGAGCTGTTAGGTGGGCGCATTTTAGCGCCTTACTTTGGCAGTAGCGTACATATCTGGGGCAGTATTATTACGGTATTTATGCTTAGCTTATCATTCGGGTATTTACTGGGAGGGAAGCTGTCTATTCGTCATCCTTCGTTGACCAAATATGGGTTAATCTTTTTAGTTGCCAGTATTATGGTGGTGCCCATTGCTTTGTTTGCTGAGCCAATTATGGCATTTATTTTTTCGCATATTGAAGACAGCCGCTATGGCTCGTTACTCGCCTCCACCGCGTTATTTTTTATACCCACCATTATTTTAGGCATGATCTCGCCCTACTCTGTACGTTTGCTGGTTACCAATAGTGAGCGCAGCGGCCAAGTGGCTGGCGGCCTTTATTTTGTAAGTACCTTAGGCAGTGCGCTGGGCACCATTATTACCTCTTTTTATATGGTACTGGCGTTTGATGTTAACACCATTATTTTAGGTTTTGCTGGTGTGTTAGGCACGCTTGGGCTAATTGCTATTAGCTTTGATAAACTTAAAGTGCGAGAGGCCGTTTATGCACAAGCTTAAATTATTGTTTATTAGTATAATGGCGCTGCTATTTTCAGCTCATAGTATGAGTAATGTTGTGCATAAAGAGCGCTCTTTATATCGAAATTTACTCGTTGAAGAAACTGGCGATTTACGCTGTTTAAAGTTTGATGAAAAAACCCGACAAAGCAGCCAAAGTTGCATGTACATTAGCGACCCTAAAAAACTGGTATTTAATTATACTAAGTTGGCTTTTTCTAGTTTATTACTGATTGATAACCCTAAAAATGTACTCATTATTGGTTTAGGTGGCGGCACGCTTTCTAATATGATTCATGAGCTATACCCAAAGGCACACATTGAAAATGTTGAAATAGATCCTTCGGTAATTAAAGTGGCGCGCGATTATTTTAACTTTATAGAAACCGATAACGTAACTACTAAAGTACAAGATGGGCGTATTTTTATTAAACGTGCGGCGCTTAAAAGCCAGCAATTT
Organism: Pseudoalteromonas sp. APC 3224; assembly: GCF_030407535.1. Classification (GTDB taxonomy): domain Bacteria; phylum Pseudomonadota; class Gammaproteobacteria; order Enterobacterales; family Alteromonadaceae; genus Pseudoalteromonas. The sequence continues at coordinate 22,281 of NZ_JASDDF010000020.1, forward strand.
GATTGGATTATTTTAGATGCGTTTAATGGCGATTACATTCCTGAGCACCTACTCACAAAAGAGTTTTTTGAAGAAATAAAAAGCGTATTAGCTGAAGGCGGAATTGTTGCTGCTAACACGTTTTCATCAAGTAAACTTTATGAACATGAGTCGGCAACTTATCATGCGGTATTTGGCGATTTTATTAATGTAACAGCCAATAATAATAGTAACCGTATTATTTTAGCCGGTTATAACAAAACCCCTACAGAGCAACAAATAGCACAGCGGGTTAAGCAACTAGCTCCGTTACTTGCCCCTTATGATGTGGATATAGAGGCAATTAGCCAACGTATGTTTTTCACTAAAGATGGAAAGGACTGGCCAAGTGATACTAAGGTGCTGACTGATCAATACTCTCCAGCTAATTTACTTAACTTTTAGCGGCTGATATCACATGGTCACTTATATCCGGTGACCCTAGGGTATTATTAAAAAGATAATATTTTAAGGAAACGGCAATGCACATTCACTTTATTATTCATGAACATTTTGAAGCGCCAGGCGCTTATGAAGCTTGGGCTAAAATGAATGGCCATACGTTGTCTTATACCCGTATTTATTTAGCTGAACCCTTACCTCAGCATACCGATGATATCGATTTTTTAATCGTAATGGGTGGGCCACAATCGCCCGCTACATCGCTTGCAGAATGCCCTTATTTTGATAGCAAAAAAGAACAAGCCTTTATTGCCAGTGCGATCACGGCAAACAAAGTGGTGTTGGGCGTTTGTTTGGGGTCGCAATTAATTGGTGAAGCTTTGGGCGCGACTTATCAACCTAGTCCAGAAAAGGAAATTGGTAAGTTTGCTATTACCCTCACCGATGCAGGCTTGAATCACCCGTTATTTAGCCATTTTGGCAGTGAGCTTAATGTGGGGCATTGGCATAACGATATGCCTGGGCTGACTGCTACGGCCAGTATTATTGCCTATAGCGAAGGTTGTCCAAGGCAAATAGTCGCTTATAGCGATTTAGTATTTGGTTTTCAGTGCCACATGGAATTGACCACCGAGGTGGTTACCCTCCTCATTGCCAACGATGATTTAACTAATGCCCATAATTACCGCTTTGTTGAACAGCCCGAAAAGCTCTTAAGTCACGACTATAACGAAATGAACAATAAGCTTTATACTTTCTTAGATAAGCTTGCCGTACACTATTTATCTGAATAATACTTATTTACGTGAAGTTAAAATGCCAGTTATTTACTTAGCCTGCTAACTAATGCTAAAATTTGCTGATATTCACAAGTAAGAGTTCCTATGAGTAGCAGTATTCCTTTTCATGAAACACTCGATTTAACTTTGTGCGGCAATATGGGTCGAGTGCACCGCTTATGTCGAGAAGCGGTGACACTGGCGGTTGAACCCTTAGGTTTAACTCAGTCGCGCTGGACGGCAATGATCCACTTACATCATTTACCTTTAGGAGCAACACAGCAAGCGTTGGCGACCAGTTTAGGTATTGAAATGCCCTCATTAACGCGCACCATTAAGCAATTAGAGCTGCAAAATCTGGTTATTCGGCAAGTTGATGAGCACGATAAACGCAGTAAAAAATTGTACTTTACCGATGAGGGTATAAAGTTATTAGAACACTTAAAAGAGCTCACAAGCGATATTAAACAGCGTTTATATGCCGGTTTAAGCACGGAGCAGCTTGATGGTATGGCGCATAGTTTAGTGCAAATGGAAGAAAACGCGCGGCGTTGTATTGCAAGCTTATCTGGAGATAAATAAGTATGACACCCGATCAAAAATTTGCTCGCTACGTTAAAGTATCGCTCGTTGGTTTTATTGTTGTATTTTTCTATTATATTGTTGCCGATGTATGGCTACCGGTTACGCCACAAGCACGGGTTTACCATCCGGTTGTGCAAATATCGCCGCAAATAAACGGCCGTGTTACCGATGTATTGGTTAGTAATAACCAAACGGTTAAAGCGGGTGATGTATTATTTGAAATAGACAAAAATACTTACCAACTAGCACTTGAGCAAGCGCAGCTCGCGCTTGATGATGCCAAACTGCAAAATAAACGACTTGATACCAACGTAAAAGCGCTGGAGGCACAAATAAGTGCAGCTAACGCTAAATTGCATGAGCAGCAGCTATTAAAAAAGCGTGGCGAAACACTCTACAAACAAAACTCTATTTCGGAGCAAGAGCTTGAAAGCATTCGTGCAAATTTTGCAGCAAGCCAATCTAATTTAGCTGCCTTTGAAGCACAGTTGGCAGAAGCTGTTCTAGCGCGTGGCGATTCAGGGCAAGATAACTTAGCACTGCGCCATGCAGCAAACCAGTTAGCACAAGCTGAGCTTAATTTATCTTATACGCAAGTGCGTGCTTTAAGTGATGGCGTTGTAGCTAATTTACAGTTACTTGAAGGCTCCTATGCGGTTGCGGGTAAGCCATTACTCGCGGTTGTAGCAAAAAAAGCAGATTTGGTAGCCGATTTTCGTGAAAAGTCACTATTAAACATGCAGCCAGGCAGTTTAGCAAAAGTGGTATTTGATAGCCGACCTGGTGAAGTATTCGACGCAAAAATTGAAATATTTGAAGCGGGTGTAAGTGACGGACAACTTAGTGCAAATGGATTACTTAGCACCACCGAAACCAGCAATCGATGGGTTCGGGATGCGCAGCGTCAGCGTATTCATTTAGTGCTGCCAAATAACAATCAACTTATAAATAATATGCCCAGTGGTGCGCGTGCCACTGTGCAGTTACTTCCACAGTCGGCTATAGGTCAATGGTTGGGATCAGTACAGATCCGCTTTATTAGTTGGTTACATTACATTTATTAGTGGGGCGAGTAATGACACAACATGTTAGCCAAGCGCCACAACTCGATTCAAATGGTTTACGTCAAGCGCTACGGATTGCTGGCGGCTGCGCTATTGGTTTTACTTTGTGCAAGTTAATGAATTGGCCAAATGGAATATTTTTTACGGTTTACCCTATGTTATTACTCGGTTTAGTGCCAAGTATTAACAAAGGCGTGATCCGTCAATTTGTTGCCAGTGCTGCCTACAGTGCGTTTATAGTGCTTATTTTACAGGGCTTATTTTCACACTTGCCGGTGTTAATGACGCTCATTATTTTTGCTAGTTTTTGCGTGTTATTTTACTTAATGAGCTCTGGTGGTGCGTTTTTATTTGGTGCGTTAGGTGCGGTGAGTTTATCGATTCAGTTACATTTTGCCAGTCATGTTGATCAAGCTAGTAGCATTTACCCGCTTATTTTAAGTAATGGTGTGGCTATTTTTATTACTATTATTATTGCGCTCTTAATGCATGGCTTGTTTCCTGATGTGACAGCGCGACCCATGCGCGCTGTACCGCACAAGGATAAAGAAAGTATTCGTCATGAGGTGTTGTTATGTGCCACGGTTGCGACTTTGTCGTTTGTGGTTTTTCAGGTGCTTGATTTGCAAGATTCAATTTCGGCGCAAGCGGCATCTATTTTAATTTTATTTTCGTTGTGTTTTAAGGCTGCGGGCACCGCAAGTTGGCAACGTATTATTGGTACACTGATAGGCTGCAATGCTGCTTTAGTTGCGCAGTTGTTTTTGTATAACCATACCGACGTTTTGCTTTTTCCGGTGGCTATATTATGGATTTTGTCTTTTATATTCAGTCGTTTTCATATTTTAGGTGGTGGTCCACCGGGGGTTGGGTTTGGGGTATTGACCACTTTTGGGATTTTATTTGGTCAGTCGTTAGGCCCTGGGCAAGATTTAATATACAGCGCCATGTATCGATTTAGCTCGGTGGCTGTTGCAGTAACAGTAAGCTTAAGCGCAGTGTATGTAGTGCATCGAATCCTAAACCGATTTAGCGTCACCCGCCATCATACTTATGATTAAATTAAAGGCTGCATTCGCAGCCTTTTTTATGTACTTAACCAGAGTCAGGTTATTTGAGTTACAGCTTAATATTACCGCGGAGAGCTTTGGTTTGGCCGTGTTTGGTTTTTTTATCCATACGTTTACGCTGTGAGTTACGGCTAGGTTTGGTAGCACGGCGTGCCTTATTAACCTTTGTGGCGCTTAAAATTAGATCTTTTAGCCGTTTAAGCGCATCTTCCCTGTTGAGCTCTTGAGTGCGATGGCTCTGCGCTTTAATTATCAATACCCCTTCTTTGGTTATTCTTGAATCTTTTAAAGCAAGTAATCGTTCTTTATAAAACTCGGGCAATTTAGAGCGGTTTATATCAAAGCGTAAGTGTATAGCACTGGCTACCTTATTAACATTTTGCCCGCCAGCGCCTTGCGAGCGAATAGCGCTTAGCTCTACTTCCCATTCATCAATGGTTACGCTGTTTGAAATAGTTAACATAGTGCCCCGCTATTTTTGCAAAAAATGTATTATAACATCAGTACATTGACTTGTGGTGAATCAACTAATTAGATAGACGACCATTGCTATTTCTCAATCTAATAATTATTAAATAAATACATAAAAATTAATTTATCCTACACTTACTACATTGTTTTTTAATTCGCTTTAATTATATGAAACAAATATCTATTTTAATGCTTTTAGTATGTATATTCGCTATTTCGTATGCTGTTTATGCTAAATCATCTCAAACGTTTAGTGCTGGTGTAATTGCACAAGAACAAGTTTATCCAATTAAAGTGTTACCTTTGGGTAATTTTCAACGCTGTTTTGTTGTTGCTGCGCAAAAAGAAGATGCGCTGTATTCTGCGTGTTATATTAAAAAGAGCGCGCAATCGATTTGGGTTGCCGAATCCGCGGGAGCGCGTTGTGAAATAAAATGTGAGTCGCATTTAAACAGTGATGGCAAAACACAGGTGCAGTACTTTACTACTGATTTATAGCAAAAATGCTGTGCCAAGGTTTCTTTATCGCGGTGGTGAGCCCTTTTATTTGTTTAACCACTTGCTTATCACACGCTGTTTGCTTTGCATTATGCGGCCCTGACAGCATCAAATAATGGGCTTCACCTTTTATTGCTTGCTTTGCTACGAACAGTGATGGATTTTCCCTTAGCAGTTTTTTATTAACTGATTTTTCAGAGGTGTATGCACCATACTGGCAAAAGTAAGTCTCAGTTTTTTGGGTTTGCATATCGCCCCACTCCCCTATTTTTCGCCACTGTGGTGAGGCATATCGCCTTGCATCAACCATAAAGCTGCCATGAAGCGCCGGTATTGAATAAACATCATTAATGGTTTGCTGTGCTTTAGCTGCATTATTATATTGGCCTGCAACGAGGTAATAGCTATCACGGTTTTCATGTTTATATAACTGCAAAGCATAGGCTGCTTTATCAATTTTATTCGCCACAATAAGTGCCGATTGAAACTTTTTGAATACGCCTAATTGCACAAAATAAGGCGTGTTTTGGTTTGCTTTAGCTGCTGTTGTTGGTTGCTTATTTAAGGTATTAGCGTTATTTGTGTATACAATGATGTCTTGCAGTATTATGGTATCGCCGCTTTTTTCAGTGATGATCTGCTCGGGAAGGTTTTTTATGGTTATGTTTTCTGATAGCTGCTCATTTTTTTCTATTTCAAGAATATAACTTCCTTGAGAAACATTAGAAAAATAATAATAACCATCATATTCAGTGACCGTTGAATAATGTTTTTCGCCGCCCTTTTCTTTAAGTACAACCGTCAGTCCTGCGATAGGTTTACTCTTTTCATTGCTCGATAGATAGATAGTCCCCTCAACCTCGTTGTAGACAACTAAAGGAATGTTTACTTTGGTTTGCCCACCTCTATGAGCCAATGTTTTAATTTTCCCTAAAGAGGGCTGCAAGTAAGGATTAGACAACGAGCGTAAATTAACATCTAAAACTTGGCCACCGTAACTGCTTGGCAGCAAGACCTTTCCGTCATTATTGGTGTATTTATTTCGCCAGAGGTAGTTACCAGTAAAATTAACGTCTTGAATTGGCTCATCGCCTTGGTCAAAGATTTCATTTTCATTCCAATCTATGAACGAATTAACTTCTATTTGCCCGGAATTTAATGAGCGAGGAGTGTCAAAGTTAAAGTCTGCTTCTAAATGATCAAAACTAAATGTGCCATTTAAACCTAAAGAAAAGCGCCAATCACCTTGATTATCGACTTGCCCTGATACTTGTATATTAAATATCTCATGGCGGTAAGTATATTGATGATTTAAAAGCGTACTTGCCGCAGAGTTAGACTGGTAAGTTAGCTGGGTTTGATTAAAAGTGCTTTGTGTTTGTGGCCAGCGCAAACTACTTCTCAAACGAGTGAGTTCTGCGCCATTATTAGCCTGCCAATCTAAGGTGTTGGTCCATTTCCAAGAGGCAATATCAATTGAAGAATAAAGCCGGTTTATTAGGTTATTTGTATCGTCATCATAAAATAGTTGGCTTGACCATGTTCCTCCGACATAACTTTTATTGATACCTAATGAGAGTCGGTTTTTAGTGTTGGTATTTTCACGTACTTCATTGCTCCATCTCATATTCCAGTTAAGAGAGTTAAAAAAATCAGTGCGGCCATTGAGGCTCAATAACAGCCTATTTTTGAGTGAGTTCTCTTGCTCTAAGAACAAAGCGCTAGAAAAGTCATTAAGGGCACTGTATTCAACATTAACACTGATGTCGTTAAAAAGTGTATCAGAAAGTAGGCCTCTAAAACCGGCAAAATAAGCATAGCCAGCATCGAGTTGTTTTGTGGCTAAAAAACGGTAACTGCCGTGATCTGTAAGTGTGTTTAGCCCAGATGATAGGTAGCTGCTGTTATTTTGTTCAGTTTGCAAATGAGTAATTTGAGCGTCATATGTAATAAACTCACTAATGCCATAAGAGAGATTACTTTTAAAGGCATTACTCATCGCCGTTGAGGAGTTACTTGATTGATTAAAAACGCTTTTATCTGTTTCTAAAAACTCCACCTGATAGCTTATTTTTCCGGGCGATAGTGCGTCTTGCCCTATTGTATACTTTTGAGTGCGTGTAACTTGCTCGCCCTGTGAGCCAAAAAGTTTAATTTCAAAGATATTGTTGCCGTAAAAAGTTTCAACATCGGTAAATCGAACCAAATTTTCGTCGTTAGCTTGAGTAGTGGCAATAAACTGGCCATTTCGGTGCAGCTCTGCTTGCCAGCCCGGTAGTGCCGGTTCTTCAATGGTGATGGTTGAAAAGTTTTGTGCCGAATGCGGGTTAGCATTTGAAATATAAAATCCCCGGCCTTGGTTTGAGCTAGTAATAAGCTGATCTGATTGAGATTGAATATCTCCCAATTGATAGTGAATGCGTGCCAGTGAGTGCTCTTGTTCACTTAAATTAAAGTCTTTAGTTACTTTTAAAAAGGTATTAGCGGTGTTTTCGTTTTTGTTGAATCGTAGTTCAGCTCGATGATGAAATAAGTCAAAGTAGCTATTAAGCCTGAGCAGCCCCTTATAACGATTATTAGACGATTTATAGCTTGCTGATAATGAATATTCAGATACCGGATAGGTTAGCGTTTGGTATTGGTCGTCTATAAAGTGGTCGTATTGCAGTGCTTTGGACTTAATTTGTTTTGTAATACCACTCGTTAATTGGTTGTTATTATAAGTAAGCAAGTTACTAGAAAATGAAACCTGCATCAGTGAGTAATCAAAGCGCGAGTCGGTATTTAAAAGTGTATTTATGACGGATAAATCAACATAGTGGTCGTAGTCATCGACAGCCCACAATGAAACATTTTCTGAGGGCGCTAAAGTTGAGGAAAGCTCAGCATTGAGAACCAGCTCACTTGCGTCAACTTTAGCAGCCAGTGTATTTTGTGACACATTTAAGCTAATTCCCATAGTCGATTTCAGGGCGCTTATGGGCAATAGCAACTTATTTGATTTTGAATAGTAGGCTTCTAAATCTGAGACAACTGAACGCCCATTTACCCTGACATTTATAATCACAAAAGCCTCCTCATCAATAGGCCATTGATAAAGAGTCGGTAACTGCTTTGCGATGATTGCTTTGGGTGCAATTAACAGTAATGTACAAAGTAATAAGCGAGCCGCTAAACCACAGCCTAATGCCCTTATGTTTAGCACTTTCTATTTGATATTAATAGGGATCGCTAACTCGATTTTACCGCCGTAAAGCTCGTTTTCTTTGTAATTGAGTGTCAAAGGTCCTGTCACAGGAGCTTGTAAAGTGATGTATACCTTGCGACGAGATAGAGGGGTATAAACGGCCACATTGGCTATTTCACCAACCATTACATTATTCTCATCAACTAATTCAAAGTTTCCATACACAGAGCGATTCCCTGAGAGTGTTTGCCAAAATGTTAGAGTCGGGCGCCCATTTTGAGTAATTAATTGCGGGTTTATTAATTCTGAGTCAGCCTCTAATTGGCCATGACGAACGATAACAGGCACGCTGTAAGCAACCTTAGGCCTAATGCTTATTCCATCAGCGTCAGGGTTTTGTGATTCAGAGGCTATAATTTTAAGCACCGCTCTGTATTCGCCAACAGCAAGCTCGGCTTTTTTGCGAACGGTCATTCTGATAGCTTGCATCCCTTTGGGTGCAATAGTGCCGCGACGTGGTGAAAACCGTAGCATGTTTTTGGCAGAGCGCCCTTCAACTTGTTGTGGAGTAACATCTATAAGCGCTCCTTCTTCGGTCATATCTTTATGGGTAACAACAAGTTTAAAATCGAGATTTTTATTAGAGGTATTGCGGATAAGTAGTGAATTATTTTTAGTACGCCCATCAAAGTATAAACGGTATTCAGACAACGCAAGGTTGGCATTACAAATTTCAGGTAGTAAAAGAGTTAGGCAAAGGGTAGCCCAACAAAAAAGTTTAAGAATCATGGGACAACTCAACAACATGATAATAAAAAGTGGAGCGCGATGCTCCACACATTTTTATTTTTAATGCGCAATTACGCAAAAAAAAATAAACTGAGGCTAACTTAGTAAGTTAGCCTCAGCTTTCATAGTCTTATTGGAAAGACACATCTACAGTATAATCTACAGTGTAAGCAGCGCCCGCTGTCAGTGTAGAATCAACCGTCATATCACCATATACACTAACAGTAATATCTGTTGCACTTGCATCAGTAGTGAAAGCAGACGCAACATTGTCAGCAGTTGTTACACTGGTTGTGCCATCTGTAGCCGTTGTTACTGGAGCAAAAGTTAAGTTAGTGCCTGTGCTTCCAGATACAGTAATATTCATTGCTGAATTTGGCGCTAAACCAGATACAGTAATTCCACCTAATTGAATGTTTGCATCTGACGCATCACAGTCACCCGATACAACGCCTGCATTATCCATCGTACAGGTTGAGCTTGTAGATAAACGAATTTTACCAAAGTGAAGTGCGCTATCCTCTGCAAAAGTAGGCTCAGTCCAACCATTTACACTTGCTTGAAATGTTTGGTTAGATGCAAGTAAAGAAGTTGATGAGATTGCTAGTAAAGCGGAAGCTGCAAAGATTTTTTTATTCATAGTTTTTCCATTTTTAAAAATTATTATTTTTTTACTTCCATGCAAGTTAGTTTAGAGGAGAACCTCAATCCATTGTTTCGGATTTAAACACAGTTGTTATCAAAAAGGAATTTTTTGTTAACGCTGTTGCTGTTTTTAGGGTGTTTATGATACAAAATCATTAATTTTAATCAGGAAAATGCAACGAGAAAAATAACACAGATACTAATTTTATTTTAACGCTTGTGGGACTTAGTTTTAGGTTTGGCCAGAGTGGTTAAACTGATGCTGAGCCTATAATGATGTTTATCAATCATTATTTATTTTCTAGAACTATTATGTAAGGCAGTACTAACGCTTTTTGCCTTAAGCTCTATACTTAAACGCTAAAAAAATCTGCAGCAACAAGTATGCGAAATGCTCATTAATTGAGCATAAATTACTCATTGTATCTTATCGCCGTGTCCATGAATAAAGTCATTACAATTTAAACTCATATGTTTAAGATCAGATTTTTACTAACTTACCGCTTTAAAAGTATAAAACTTAATTTTTTACGCACGTTTTTTCAGCGTTTTGCTTCATTTTTAGCTCTCTCAGGTAATCAGTTAGTAAAAAATCGGTTTATATAGGCGATATTTTATACCTTGTTAGTAAAATACTGATCCTAGATTACTTGAAGGATACTTAATGTTTAAAAGGTCTTTAATTATTAACTACTTGTATCAAAAATTTTGTTTGGGCTGTGTAAAAGCTCATTAAAGAAAGTGCTTTTAGCTAAATTTTAATTTCATATACTGACGGATGTTTACTGCGGCTATATATATTTCGTCGGTAACAACAACGCATCTAGGAAGGCCTTTCCTTATACGTGTTGTTTTATTGCTGGTTGTTAATCTTAATGTAGATCAGTATTTAACTAACTCAATTTAATGCTTATCACTGCATTCAAATACAAATAAGAATTACTATCTTTTGTGTTTGTTGGCGTTATAATATCGCCATCTTTTTTAGCTATGTTTAAAAGGAATTTGCAGTATATGCAGGCCTCTAACCGTCTTTTAGACTTTCCCAAACCCGCTTTTTCTATGTTATGGCAATTTATGCAGCGCTTTAACTATAAATTAGCGGTTTTATCGCGTTTTTTTGTCGCCATTGTGGGCGGGTATTTTTTTACTGCCGTCAGTGTGTCGCTGTTAAGTGTTGTGGTGCCGGTCTCTAAAGTTGACGCGGTTCTTTTAAGTGTGTCTGCGAGTATTTTAATTTATGCACTGGTGTTTATTTATAGTTTTTATCTTCAGTCGTTAAAAACAGTTTGGATCAGTATTTTACTAAGTGTTGCAGTGCAATTTTTTATATTGTCGTTAATGAAGGGATGGTTATGAAAGGGAGTTTTTTTCGCTCAATGACCTGGTTACATACATGGGTAGGTTTACTCGTGTGTTGGTTACTGTATTTAATATTTTTTGCAGGCACCATCAGCTTTTTTAGAGATGAAGTTAGTTTATGGAATCAGCCAAGTATTCATAATATTGAGCAGCAGACAGACCGTATTGGCGCGCAAAAGCAACAAATAATAAGCGGCGTTGAGTATTTAAATTCGCAAGCACCTAATGCGCCTAATTGGCGTATAACACTCCCAGAAGAACGTGTACCCTATTTAACGTATGGTTATGCTAAGCCAAAAGAGCCAGGGCAGCGCAGAGCGTCTTTTGAAAACACCCGTATAGATCCAAATTCCATGCAGCCTTTAGCACCCTTTGTAGATACCCGAGGGGGAAATTTCTTTTATCGCCTGCATTTTGATTTACATTATATTGATGTAAAAACAGCGCGTTGGATTGTCTGTTTTGCAAGCTTGTTTATGCTTATTGCATTGATATCAGGGATAGTAATTCATAAACGAATTTTTAAAGATATGTTTGTTTTTAGAGCTAATAAAGGCAGTCGTAGCTGGTTAGATGTACATAATTTAAGTTCTGTATTTGCCTTACCGTTTCATTTAATGATTACCTATACCGGCATTATTACTCTGATATTTATGATATTTCCCTACCCCGCGCAAACCGTTTATGAAAATGGAATACGTGGTTTTTTCAATGATGTTTCGCCAAGTAGTCCTGTAACAGAATCATTGCAAGGTACTGCACCTTTAGTGCCTATCAATACTGTTTTAGATCAGGTTTATACTAAGTGGCCAGAGGCTGATATAACTCGGGTAATTATTAATAACCCGAATAAAGCCGCTGCAACGATTATGGTTTTGGTGAGCCCTGGAAAAACATTAAGGGATCAATCACCCCGTTTAATTTTTAGCGGAGCGAGTGGTGAACTTGTTGCTCAAACTGATGATGAACTCACTGGCAGTAAGGCGCTATATGAATCATTAAACTCAATGCATACTGGGCGTTTAGCAGAACCATTATTACGTGTTTTATATTTCTTAGGCGGCATTGCCGGCTGCATAATGATAGCGACAGGCTGCATAATGTGGGCTAAGCGCTTACGCGAAAGAATGAAAAAAAATACTCAACCATCTTGGGGGCTAAAGCTCGTTGAAGGGTTAAATCTAGGAACATTGATGGGATTACCCTTGGCTACATCGGCTTTCTTTTTGGCTAATCGTTTACTTGGCAAACAGGTTGCTGAGCGCGCGGATAAAGAAATACTCGCTTTCTTTTTAACTTGGCTATGTGTGTTCATCATTGCCTTTGTAAAGCGTGACAAGTTGCAGTGGTGTGTGATGGCTGCCATAAACAGCATTGCTTGCTTTAGTGTGCCAGTGGTTAATGCGCTCACCACTGAAGGTAATATAATCAGTTATTTGCGTAACGAACAGTGGGCATTATTTATGTTTGACAGTCTTTTTCTTGCGTTTGGTTTGCTGTTTTTGTTACAAACCGAAAAATTACGTACTGCTCTGCAAGCTAAAAAACCAACTCCAATAAATACTCAGGAGCAAAAAGTATGATTGCCTTGCTTCCTTTTAGTTTATGTTTGCTGGCTTTTAACTGCTTTGCGCTGGCTAAGTTTAATCATTTTAAGGATGTTTTTAATAAGCGCCCTACTCAACAGCAGCGTTTGGTTTTATTGAGTGTTGCTTGGATCAGTATTTTACTAAGTTTGCTGTTATGTGTTAACGAATTACAAGGTTATGGTGGTTTGCAATTTTGTGGCTATATGACGTTAAGTGCTTTAATTGTAATGATTTTTTATAGCTTTTTGGTGAGGTTAACTAAACTTTTTAACTTACTCATATTAGTAATATTGGCCATGAGTACGTTATTTTTTGGTTTAAATGGGCTTTAGTTAGTAAAAACCTGATCCCAAAAAATAGGCTAAATTGCGGAAAAAAATGGCAAGCCATCAGGCTTGCCAATTAAAAAAGGGGGATTGTCATTATGTCTTCACCTGCCTGTCTCTTTGCAGATGCGGCTAATATAGCCTTGCTTTATTTAACTTACCTTACAGTAAGGTGATCGTTTTATTACAGCTAAGGTTATTTATTATACTCTCATGTAAACCCCCTTTACAGCGGTTTTTGATTTACCCAAATAATTTCGTCAGTTGCAAACCCAAGCGCCTTTACTTGGCTTAAAAAGTGCTGCTTAAGCTCTTTGCTTACTGTTGGTGTGCGTGATAAAAACCATAAGTAATCTTTGCTATAACTGGTAATAAAGGCATATTGATAATCAGGTTGGTCGAGCTCAAAAATAATATAGGCACCATAAAACGGCCCAAAAAATGACACTTTAAAATGCCCTGTATCGGTGTTTTCTACAAATTTAGCTAAGCCTTCGGCTTCGTCCCACTGCTGATCTTTGCTAATAAATCCTTTGTTTAATACCTTTACCGTTCCATCATCGTTAATAGAGTAGGTGGCTGTTACTTGTTCCATCCCTTGTTCAAAAGAATGGTCTAATCGTGCTATCTCATACCACTTGCCTTGGTACTTTTCTAAATCAAAGTTTTTAACAGGGGTTATTCCTTCCGGTGCGCTGGTACAGGCACTGAGTAAAAACATAGCAGTAATAAATAATGCGGTTTTAAAAGCGAGTTTCATGTTGTTTCCTTTTCTTTAGAAATTGCTATAGGATCGCTCTAATACTAAAGCAATTTAAAGAACTTAGCATGAAAATTTGGGTTGATGCTGACGCTTGTCCGGTGGTAATAAAAGAAATTTTATTTAGAGCTGCAGAGCGTACGCATACAGAAACAATACTGGTTGCAAATCATGCCATGCGCATTCCACCATCAAAATTTATTAGCCGACTGCAAGTGTCATCAGGCTTTGATGTGGCTGATGATGAAATAGTTAAACGAGTTGAAAAGGGTGATTTAGTGATCACTGGAGATATTCCGCTAGCTAGCGAAGTGATTGATAACGGCGGCCAAGCGCTTAATCCGCGCGGTGAGCTTTACACCACTGAAAACATTCGCTCCTTACTAAATGTACGCGACTTTATGGATACTATGCGCTCAAGCGGCGTAGAAATGAGTGGTGGGCCGCCTCCGTTAAGCCAAAGTGACAGACAAAACTTTGCTAACAACCTTGACCGTATTTTAGCGCAAAATAAGAGTAGTTAAGGTGAGCAGCCAGTTAATAGGGTTAGGTGATGACTCATTTAGAGTTGCTGTGTATGTCGCAAAAGCGCCCCCTATGCCCTACTTTGAAACACTAGAGCAGCTAGAGCCTGTGGTTAGTGGGCAAATAAACAGTATAAATCAGCACTGTGGCAATGGCTGGCGAAAAGTCTTTAATGTGTACGCTAAAGTGTTATTTGCGCTGCCAAGCGAGTATTACTCATTTGCTAAACAAGCAGTGAGCTGGCAAGCATATCGAGATGAGCTGTTGTTACAGCAGCATAGCGGGACTGCATTACTCTTTAGTGCGCCTGTGCTCACTGAGCATAAAAACCAGTTGCACGTTATTGCGGGCAGAACTCACGCTAAAAACTTGATACAACAAGGAAAATTAAACGCCCAACTTGATTGGCTTGATAATGAGTTCGCTATAGATAAAAGCCAGAATATTATTGTGTGCCCCTATTTTGATTATAGGCAGCTGAGTAATATTAAAATTGCCCGTTTGAGTGAATTAGTGGCTCAGCTAAGATAAGCCACTTTCTTTTTTGCTACTGTTACACGACGTGAGTTAGTTTTTGTGCGCTATCAACTAGCATTAGTGAGCCCAAAATAAACAGTACACATGCCGATGCACGCCCAAACTTAAGCGACAATGCAGGATTGTTACTAAGGATTTTTCTGGCACTTATCCCTATTAACCAATACACCAACGCACAGCCTACTAAATGAATTACACTCAGTACCAGCAATTGTTCAGTGATAGAAAACGATAAAGTTGGCAACACAAACTGTGGTAACAAGGCTAAAAATAACAGCATTACTTTAGGGTTTAAACCACTAATGATAAAGCCCTTTCTCATCCACTTTAGAGGCGTGTCTGAGGTGTGTTGTTGGCCATCGTTATAGGCTGCAGGCATGGGAGGAAATCGGTATAGTGATACGGCAATCCAAATTATGTATAAAGCGCCGAACAAGGTTAACAGCTTTATAAAAATAGCATGCGATGCTAATAGCGCACCTAACCCTACCACCACAATTAAACTGGCCATTAAATGCCCAAGTATTAACCCTGACACCGCAGGAACAATTTTATCGCCTGCTATTCCTGCGCTAATTGTATAAGCCCAATCTGCACCAGGGGTGAGAACAAACAAAATTGATACCAGCCAAAAAGAAAAAATAATATTAATATCCATAGCGCTATAACCTAAAATAAGTGAGTAACTATTTTATTTCTTTCTGATGAGTAAAAGTTACTGTATTTTACTAATATAAGCGTTCATTTTAGGAAATAATCAACTATGGATACCATGGATAGGAAAATTCTTGCTGAATTACAAGTCGATGGCAGACTTACCCTCTCTGAATTGGCTGATCGTGTTGGGCTAAGCGTGTCGCCCTGTCACCGCCGTGTTAAAGAGCTTGAGAAAAGCAAAGCAATTGTGGGTTACCGCACCGAAATATCACCTGAGAAAGTGGGTTTAAACTTTTCTGCGTTAGTATTTATTACTATTAAAGAGGGCGATAAAGTGTCGTTAAGCAAATTAGAGCAAGCAGTGGATGCTATTCCTCAGATCACCAATGCTCAGCGGCTATTCGGTACACCTGATTACCTGTTACATGTCGTTACTAAAGATTTAGCCGCGTTTCAGCAACTCTACGATGACAAGCTATCAGCCCTACCTGGTGTACAACGTTTAACCTCAACCATTGTAATGAAAGATATTGTAAGAGCGCGTAATTTGCACTTTTAACAGGTTACGTTTTAACACGAAGTTTAAAAAGTTAAGCCGAGGACGCTGTAAAGCCTATTATGAGAGGCTTTACAGTTGTATATAAAAATAAAGTATAAATAAAGCTTGTTATAAACTGTATTGCTGTTATTCTGCTTGCCATCGGGTTGATAGAAAGCCCAGTTTATTTGTAAGTACCACGTTGTTATTAGTAATAATCCTTCGCGATATCCTCAAGTTAAATGTTTGTTTTCTTCCTGTTAAACGCCTATTTTAAGGCAATTTTTTATTTATTTTTTTAGGATATTATTATGTCTAATACAACTACTGGTACTGTAAAATTTTTCAACGAAGCTAAAGGTTTTGGTTTTATTGAGCAAGAGTCTGGCCCAGACGTTTTCGCACATTTCAGTGCAATTTCAGGCGACGGTTTCAAAACTTTAGCTGAAGGCCAAAAAGTACAGTTTAGCGTAACTCAAGGTCAAAAAGGCCCGCAAGCTGAAAACATCGTTTGCATCTAATTTAAAGGGAGTGGGCTTTATAGCGCACTCACCACGCTAAACTAACGTTAAGCGATAAAGCTAATATCAATACGATATTAGCTTTTTTTTTTGCAAAAAATTTATACCACGTACCCACTAAAACCAAGTGCTTTAAAGTACAGTTTTGGAATGCCAAAGCCACATTCATTAAGTAACTCACTAAAACGCATCCGATCAAGCGGGTAAAACTCACGCTCTAAGTTATGTGCCATTTGCGTTTTTCCTGCTTCACTAAGGCCAAGCTCTTTGCATGTATTAAGTTGTGCCTCTCGTTCAAACGTGGTTTCTGGGCGCATTAAATCAGCAATAAATACTGGTGCAGATTTTTTAAGATTATTTTTAATCCCCTTTAATAACTGCTTTTTATCGCCGTTATCTTCAACAAAATGCATCACCAATAAACATAATACCGCGTCGGCTTTAACTTTTAATTTATCTACTGGTTGGCACTCAATGCTGATACGTGCATCAATACCTTGCTCTATAAAGCGTTGCTTAGCAATGGCTAACATGTCGGCCGAGGTATCTTGAGCGGTAAACTGCCATGTAGAATTAATATTCGCCAGCGCTGCGATTTCTTTACCTGTGCCTGCGCCTACCACTAAAATTTGGGCGTTATCAGTTAACGTAGCGCTTAGCTGTGCGTTGGTTAGTTGATGTAATAGCTCGTAACCTGGGACTAAACGGGTAATACGGTTATCATACTCTTGTGCTTCTTCGCCTGTAAAAGTGGGCATACTATTTCCTTAAATTACGTTTATGGTGGAGTATCCACCCGGTTTTTTAGCGACATGAATTTGCGTTGCAACGCGTTCGCTCATTTCACTTACATGTGAAATCACACCGACCTTTCTACCTTGCGCTTGCAGTGAATCTAGCGCGTCCATTGCAATACTAAGTGTTTCACTATCTAGTGTACCAAAGCCTTCGTCAACAAATAACGAGTTAATTTGCACTTTGTTTGAAGATAAAGAGGCCAGCCCTAATGCAAGTGCCAACGATACTAAAAACGATTCTCCCCCAGAGAGTGTGTTTACAGAACGTTGTTCATCGGCCATATCGCGGTCAATAATCGCTATATCAAGTGAATCAGCTATTGCTGTGAGTTCGTAACGCTTATTCAGCGTTTTTAAATGGCTATTAGCATAATGTAGCAATATTTTTAGTGTTTGTGTTTGCGCTAAATTACG
This sequence comes from Pseudoalteromonas sp. APC 3224, assembly GCF_030407535.1. GTDB lineage: Bacteria > Pseudomonadota > Gammaproteobacteria > Enterobacterales > Alteromonadaceae > Pseudoalteromonas. The sequence goes on from NZ_JASDDF010000020.1 coordinate 39,815, forward strand.
CATTGTTTTGCCGGTTGCATCACCGAGCACTTTATTAAGTAAATGCCATTGTTCTACTTGTTGTTTAAGTTTGCTTAGCTCAGCCTGCTTGCCCTCAAGAGCTTTTGCATTTTGGTTGTGCTGCTCGATGGCAGTATTAATCGTAAGTAAGTTATTTTGTAATTGTGTTTGCTGCACAGTTAATTGAGTTTGTTGCTCAATTAACTGTGCTTCGCTGTTTGCTGGCTTATTATTTTGCTGATGCTGCTCATTGGTATTTTGCTGTTGTTTTAGCGCGGCACGAGCATCAACTAATGCTTGAGATAACTGCTCGCTATGCTTTAGCTGCTCTTTAATATCGTCATTACTTATAGCCAGTAGCACCTCGATTTGCTGATGGCTAATATCAGCATAAAGCGCGCTAAATTCTTCAAACCAAGCACTATAGCGTGTTTCAAGTGTGGCTAGCTCTTGGCTGTTATCGGCGAAGCGCTGCTCAAGGTTTTTAAGCGTAATAGCGTGCTCATCGCGCTGTTTTACGGCGCTATCGTGTGCCTGTTGACTCTGATTTAATTCACTCTGGCACTGCTCTACTTGCCTATTCAGCTGAACCTGATAATCATCAGCGCTAATCGTTTGGTTATCGAATAACGCTAAGCGCTGTTGCTGAGTATTGTTGTGTTGTTGCTGTGCTTTAGTTAAATCGTCGTTGAGCGTGCTAATTTGCTGCTCAGCTTTAGTAATAAGGGGAGTTAGTTGCTGCAGCTGTAAATTAGCGCTGTCTAATTGCTTTTGAGTTTGCTCAAGTTGTAGTTGCTGATGTTGATACTGCTCTACTTGCTCACCTAGCTCGCTTAGCGTTAACGCGCCGGTTTGCAATGTTTGCCAAAATTGACTGTTTTCAAAATGAGAATTCAGCTCACTTATAAGTGCTTCGCGTTGGCTGAGCAATTCCTGGTGCTTATTATTAAGCATGGTGAGCTGATTGTTCAGTTCAACATGCTGGGTATTTAATTGTTGCTGAGCAGTCTGTTCTTTTTTAGCCGTGTTTTGCAGTTGGTTAACCGTTTCTTGCAACTGGTTTTGTTGTTTTTGTGCTGAAAAGTACTGCGCTTTTTGCTCGCTTAATTGTTTATGGGTGTCATCAAGCTGCTCAACGCTCAAGTCATTAAGATCTGTTTTAGCCGCTTGCATGGTGTTTTTAATGTCTAACATTTTGGCTTGGGCATCAGCAATCGCTTGGCTTTGCTGCTTATGCTCTGTGACTAAAACCGCATGCTGCGTTTGATGTTGATGTAGCTGGGTTTGTGCATCTAAGTGCTGCTGCTTAGCGCCAGTATAAGTATTTTCAAAGTCGGTTATTAAGTTATTAAAAGGTTGGCTTTGATTGTTTGCAAACGGGTGCTCAGTGGCTCCACAAACCGCACATGCCTCATTAGGCAGTAGTTGTGCGCGTAAATGTTCAACATGTTCACTCGCACGCAGCCGTGCTTGATTAAGCGATTGCTCGGCGTGTTTAAGTGCTTGCTCTTTTCTGCTTAATTGCTCACGCAGTGTGATGTTAGTTTGTTCACTCTGAGTTAGCTTTTCTGCTGTAGTACTTTGTTGCTGCACTGTGTGCTTTAGTTCTTGATTAAATTGCTTATAACGCGCTCGTTGCTCTTTTAAATAATCAATATTTTTAAGCTGATTATCACACTGCTCAATATTGAATTGCTCTTGCTGTTGGGTGAGCTTATTTAGATTTTGTTGTTCAGTGCTTAGTGCATGCTCTGCATGTTCTAACTGTTTATTTTGCTCGTTGAGCTTGGTAGCGAGAGTGCTTAGCTGCAAAGTAATAGTTTGCTTTTGTTGCTCGAGTGTTTTTAATTGCGTTGTGGTATTAAAAAACTGCTTAAAGCTGTGACTAAAATAGTTCCAATCAGTGGCCAATGGCTTTAGTTGATTGTTTTCTTGTAACCAATGCTGATGGTGAGTGCTTTGTGTTGTTGCCTGCTCCACGCTGAGATTATTTTGTTGTAGCTGCTGTTGTAACTCGTTTAGTTGTTGCTGCTCTTTGGCTTTTTGTTGTGTCAGGCTTGTTATACTTTGGGTAAAAATAGCTAATTGACTGTCGAGCTCACGTGCTTTTGTTATGACTGGTTCAGCTGTTTGTTGTTGTTGTTTTGCTGTTGCTAATTCGCTTTGTTGTTTTTTAACCTTACTTGCTTGTTCATTAATAAGCGCGGCATGATCCAGCGCGTTTAATTCCTTTATTTGCGAATTTAACTGGCTGTTTTGCACCGTTAAGCTTTTAAAGCGTTGGCGATTATCTTTAATTTCAAGCGCACTTTGTGCTTGTTTTGCTTGCTCAGTTTGTGCTTTAACCGCATTTAGTGCATCACTTGCTTGTTGCTCGTTTTGTTGAGCCGCTATTAATGCTTGCTCTAAACTGTGTGCTTGTTTATACCAATTAACACCCTGCTCTGTGCTGGCCAACGTTGTTTTTATGTGTTCAGTTTGTTTTTTAAGTTCATCAAGAGTTTGTTTTTTCTCACTTAGCTCTTCATCAGACAATAACGCATAACTGGCTAAGCTGGCTGTTAGTAATTCAAATTTATCTTTAACTGCTTTATTACGCTCAAATATACGTTGGCCAATTCGACTAAATTTATCGGTGCCAGTAAGGCACTCTAAAAGTTGTGCGCGCTCATCGCCGGTGGCTTTTAAAAAGGCGGCAAACTCATGTTGTGCTAGTAGCACTGCACGGGAGAATTGCTCAAAAGTGAGGCCTATTTTATTTTCAATGGCTTTGATGGTGTTGCTTTTGTCGGCAATTAAGCTTTCATCAGGTAAGCTATGCAAAGTATGCTCTGCCACTTTTAGTTTGCCGGTTACTTTTTTATGCGTGCGTTGAATACTGTAGCGTGCTCTATAAAGTTGCTGATCTTGCCCGCTAAAGTCCACTTCCGCATAGCCTTCCCATTTCCCACGGCGCAATAAATTGCGGGCATCGTTAAGCTTTATGTTGTCGCCGTTAAAATCAATTAGGTTACCTTTGTCGCCTTTCAAACGAGCAGTTTTCGTATAAAGCGCTAAACAAATGGCATCAAGTACGGTACTTTTTCCCGCGCCGGTGTCACCTGTAATGGCAAATAAACCTGCGTCTTTGAGTGGGGATGCTAAAAAGTCGATTTCGGCATCAGCAATGGAGGCTAAGTTATGAATACGCACGGCGGTTATTTTCATAGTAGCAGCTCCTGTTCAAGTTCATCAATAACGTTGGTTAATAGTGCTTTTAATTCATTGGGAACAGTTTCGCCAGCCATATCTTTGTCGTTATTAAAGGCTTGTTCGAGCAAATTAATTGGGTTGAGCATTTCCACAAAGCTTAAATCCTCAAATACCGTTTCTGAAGAATTATTCACTTGCTGATCGCGTATCCGTTCTATACCGCAAAAGTTAACCTGTTTGCCTTTTAGTGCTTGCTCAATTTGCTCACGAAAAGTGGTGTCAATATCACTGGATTTTAGCTTTACTCGTAAGTACGGCGCTATTTCATACTGTTGTGTATCGAGTGCTTTTATTTGCTCGCATAGCTTGGCTAAAGGGACGCACTCCCCCTCGGGAAGTACAATCACTTCAGCGAGTCGAGGAATGTAAAGGGGGTTTACAGTGGTGCTTAGCGGTTGGTCTTTTTGTACGTTAAACTTAACCACATTGACTTGATGGGTGTATTTCCTTTCTGAAAACGACATTGGAATAGGCGTACCGCTGTAGCGAATATGCTCATTTTTAGCCACTAACTGCGCTTTGTGTAAATGCCCTAGCGCTACGTAATTGGCTTTTGAACCAAATACCGACGCCGAAATGGCTTCTTCACCGCCAATGACTAAGTTACGCTCAGAATCACCAGAAATATTTCCACCTTTGGCATGCAAGTGACCCATAACAATTAAAGGCGTACTTTCATCGGTAAGCGTTAATGCATGTTCAAATGCTAGTTGGTAAGCTTTAGCAACGCCTTGTGCGTAACTAGGGCCATCCTCGTTCTGGCTAAACGTACTTATATCGCTGGTTCGTAAAAACGGCATAGCGATTACTACAGCGTGTTTGTCGTTATTATTAATTGTTATTACCACGTCATTGGGATTGGCGGGATCAAACCGGCCTACAACATGGGTATCAAACTGGGCTAATAAGGGCTGAGCAGCCAAAATACGATTAGCTGAGTCATGATTGCCGGCAATTATGATCACATGTAATTGTGGGCACTGTGCTTTGGCATTTTTTATAAATTGATAGAGTTGGTTTTCGGCGCTAGCACTGGGGGTGGCGGTATGATAAATATCGCCCGCAACAAGCAATAAATCGATTTGTTGGCTAACGAGGGTGGTTAATAACCAAGAGAAAAAAGCATGATGTTCATGACGGCGATCATGTTCATAAAATTGCTGACCTAAGTGCCAGTCTGAAGTGTGAAGAACTTTCATTTTGCGCTCTTAAAAAACCATAAGAGCGCCAATATACCCAAGGCAATTAAAGATGCAAGTATCGCTTTAGGTTAAAGTATACCAAGCAATAAAAATAACCGGCAAAGCAGCAAGCGCAATTGTTAAAGGCCACTTTAATGCTTTTGCTTTTTTGGCCTGTAATACTGCTAGTGCGTTTGTTTCATTACAAGCAGCCACTTTATCAATATACAGGTAGCCTGAGTTAATATACTGCTTACAATTTTGCACGTCTGCTGGTATTGCAATTAGTTTTTGCTGCTTTTTTAGGACATAAAAATCCATAAACTCACCACACTTAATACGACTAGTTAGAACAAAAAATATTTGAGAGAAACACTAAAAAAGTACCCTCAAATTAAAAAAGTGGGCGATTCTAATTACAAACCATAGTAAAGATCAACCTAAAACTGCGTTTTTTAGTATTTTTAATGAAAATAGCTGTGTTTTTTCATTTTATCTCTACTTTTAGTGATACTCAGCCTATTTTGTAAACCCCCTTTACAGCTTAGTTTTTTATGTAAATTGCTAAACAATTTAGTTAAATGTTGTTGTGTAAAACCGTGTTTTTTATATTTACATAAAGGTATGGAATATCACCCTATAAAAGTAGGGTTTTATCGCTATTTTATTGAAGCTTAGCTGTAAATTTGTCACAGTAGCGTCACTAAAATCGATCAGGATTAACAATGAAGAAAAATTTATTTACATTGAGTGCATTTGTATTGCCTTTGGCAATGGCGAGCTCTGTGATAGCCTCATCTGTTGAACAGACTAAAGGCAGTTATGTTGATAAGTTTCGTCAACTAGACGAAGCTTTGCCTACCCCTAATGTTTACCGCAGTGCCGCAGGTGCACCAGCAGAAAATTACTGGCAACAACAGGTTGATTACGATATTGATGTAAAGCTTGATGAGCAAAAGCGTCGTTTAACGGGGAGTCAAACAATTGAATATAAAAATAACTCACCGCATACGCTTAAATATTTATGGCTTCAACTTGACCAAAACATTTTTAAAAATGACTCGATAGCAGAAACCACGCAAACTTTTAAAAGTACCCTACAAAACGAGCCTGATGCCAAGCCTGCTAAATTAAGTTTAGGTGATTTACGTCGTCAGCAGTTTATGAACGACAATGAGCTAGGTTACACCATTAGCAATGTTAAAGATGAAGATGGTAAAGCACTGCGTGTAACGGTTGTTGATACTCTAATGCGTATAGACTTAAACACGCCACTAAAGCCCGGTAAAGATGTTGAGTTTAGCATGGACTTTGTGTTTAACCTCGTTGAAGAAGATGCGGTAGGTGCACGTGCAGGTTATGAGCACTTTGAAGAAGACGGTAACGATATTTTCTTAGTGGCACAGTGGTTCCCTCGTTTAGCTGCGTATACTGATTACGAAGCATGGACCAACAAGCCATTTTTAGGCAGTGGTGAATTCACCTTAGAATTTGGCGACTACGACGTTGAAATTACGGTTCCTGCAGATCATATTGTATCGGCAACCGGTAAGCTTGATAACCCAAGCTCTGTTTTAACTAGTACTCAGCGCAAGCGTTTAAAAAAAGCTGAAACAGCAAAACGTCCTGTATTTGTAGTTACTGAAGAAGAAGCGCTCGAAAACGAAAAAGCCGGTACAGACAAAACAAAAACGTGGCACTTTAAAGCTGAAAATGTTCGTGATTTTGCATGGGCGTCGTCACGTAAATTTATGTGGGATGCTAAAGGTTACCAACAAGGGGGGAATGAGCAACCACTGGTTATGGCGATGTCGTTTTTCCCTAAAGAAGGTGGCGATTTATGGAAGAAATATTCAACGGAATCTGTGGTGCATACCATGGAAGTGTATTCAAAATATTCATTTGATTACCCATACCCAACTGCACAGTCAGTTAATGGCCCAGTAGGGGGTATGGAATACCCAATGATCACCTTTAATGGTCCACGTACAGATTTACAAGACGATGGCACACGTACTTATTCTCAAGCAGAAAAGCGCTTTTTAATCGGGGTTGTTATCCACGAAGTGGGGCATATTTATTTCCCTATGATTGTAAACTCAGATGAGCGTCAGTGGACCTGGATGGATGAAGGTTTAAATAGCTTTTTAGATGGTGTTGCTGGGCGTGAATGGGATCCAACCATTCCTTGGGGTGTTGAGCCACGTGATATTGTGGCGTACATGAAGTCTGAAACTCAAGTGCCTATTATGACGCAATCAGACAGTGTGCTTCGTTTAGGCCCTAATGCCTACACTAAACCAGCTGCAGCATTAAATATTTTACGTGAAGTTATTTTAGGTCGTGAATTATTTGATTTTGCGTTTAAAGAGTATGCACAGCGCTGGAAATATAAGCGCCCTACTCCAGCTGATTTTTTCCGTACTATGGAAGAAGCGTCAGGCGTTGATTTAGATTGGTTCTGGCGTGGTTGGTTTTACACTACAGACCATGTTGATATCTCGCTTGATAAAGTATATCAATTACGGTTAGACACAAAAAACCCTGATATCGACTTTAATCGTTTACGTGATATTGAAGCGAATAAGCCAAGTTCATTATTTGTTGAGCGTAATCGTGCTGAAGGTAAAAAAACCTGGGTAGAGAAAAATCCAGATGTAACCGATTTTTATGACGAAAACGATCGCTTTACGGTTACCAATAAAGAACGTCATTCGTACAACAAATTTTTAAAAGGTTTAAAACCGTGGGAGCGTAAAACACTCGATCGCGCACTAGAAGAAGATAAAAACTACTATGTTATGGAGTTTTCAAATTTAGGCGGCCTAGTGATGCCGATTCTTTTAGAGTTAACTTATGAAGATGGCACTAAAGAAGAGCGTTACATTCCCGCAGAAATTTGGCGTCGTAACCACAAAAATGTACAAAAGCTGATTATTACCGACAAAAACAAACCGCTGACATCAGTAACGGTCGATCCAGGCTGGGAAACGGCAGATGTGAATGTAGAAAATAATCACTACCCTCGTCGTATTATTCCTTCACGTATTGAAGTGTACAAACGTGAAAAGAGTAAGGCAAAAGTAAGCCGCGATATCATGCAAGATATTAAAACTGAGCTGAAAAAAGACGAGCCAAAAGACGAAAAAAATAACGACGAGGATCAATAATAATGCGCTTTTTGCTTATTATTGTTTGCTTTTTAATTGCTGCGCCGAGTATGGCGCATCAATTAAAATCATCTGTTACAACGATGTTATTTAATCAGCGCACGCACAATATTGAATTGATGCATCGTTTTTACTTACATGACACAGAGCATGCTGTTGGCAGTTTATTTAAAGGCAAGGTGGATATTATTGATAACAAGCGTGACCAAAAACGCTTTGCTAAATATGTTGAGTCTCATGTTGCTTTGCAAACCTTAGAGGGTGAACCACTTACGCTTAATTATGTAGGTGCACAAGTGGATGGTAAGTTCTTTTGGGTATACCAAGAAGCGACGATCCCCGATGAGATTGAAGGCATTAGAATGAGTAATGGCGCACTGCGCGATTTATGGCCTGCGCAAGTCAATATGGTAAATGTTGAGGGGCGAGGAAAAGTAAAAACGTTAAACTTTAGTCAAGACGATACATGGCTTGAAGCACGATTTGAAACTAACTAACCCACTGCGCATCTTTTCTTAGGTGCGCATTTTTATACTGTTAGGTTAGCTGATCGCGTTAACTTACTTCATCGTAAAACCAACATAACAGAATCATACAAACCGAACTAATGTGTATCAAATGAGCTATACTCAGAGCGTAATGGATTAAGTTTTTTGTAATTGTCAATTGATATACATTTTTAATGTAAAGCAAATCCGCAAACTAGTTAGCACAAGGAATGAAATGAAAACGCAAATTGAGGCAATCAAAGGTGTTATTTTTGATTTAGACGGAACCTTAGTATCATCAGAATTAAACTTTTCATTAATTAAGGCACAAGTAGGTTGCCCAGCAGATCAAGACCTACTCGAGTATATAGAACAATTACCCTCGCCCTATATGCGTGAAGAAGCAATGAATATAGTGCATCAGCATGAGCTACTTGACGCACAAAACGCGAGTTTTTTACCTGGTGTTGTTGAAGCTGTCAATGCTCTGCAAGCAAAGAATATCCCCATGGCTATTGTAACGCGTAATTTTGATAAAGCGGCTTCATTGAAACTTCAGCATAATCCGTTGCCAATCGAAACGGTACTCACCCGAACCGACGCTCCTGCTAAACCCGATCCAAGTGCCTTACTAACGATTGCAAGCCAATGGGCAATGCCAGTTGATAATGTTATTTACGTTGGTGATTATTTATATGACATACAAGCGGCCCATAATGCAAAAATGCGAGCCTGTTTATATGCCCCCGATTTAACCCCCGCGTATGCTGAGCAAGCCGACTTTGTTATTCATGGGTTTGATGAATTAGTGTCGTTAGTTGAAAGTTACGCTGAAAAGATTGGGGTCTGTTGACCTTTCAAGGTTGAATTTGCAGCAGTCTGTTTGGTATTTAGGCAAGGCAGAGCCTATGTGGGGCGATTTACTCTTTGTTGCCTACATGGATGTAGGTAAGGGGCGTGAGCAGGACGCGGAAGCTTTGCTCGGTTTTGACTTAGTCCACTAGGTTACAAACCTTGCGCCGCGATTAAATAGCCCCTAGTTTGAACAAATAGCAATCCGCAAAGGTTAACAGACCCTAATTATGTTAAATTGCGCTTTATTTGATTTCGCTAATAGCATAACGGGTATTATTTAAATTAATACTCAACTGCTTTTGCACAGCATAGCATGTTGAACCACTAGCCCAATACGCTTTGAATTGGTAAAATATCAAAAACAGAACGTATTCAATAGAGGCACAAGATGGGCAGAGCATTTGAAGTCCGCAAAAGTTCGATGGCTAAAACCGCCAACGCAAAAACTAAAGTAAATTCAAAGTATGGTAAAGAAATTTACGTTGCAGCCAAAAGTGGTGAACCCGACCCCGATGTAAATCAAACATTGCGCCGCTTAATTGAAAAAGCCAAAAAAGACCAAGTTCCTGCGCACGTAATCGAAAAAGCAATTGAAAAAGCAGCCGGCGGGGCAGGGGAAGATTACTCAACTGCACGGTACGAAGGCTACGGCCCGGGTAATTGCATGGTGATTGTTGACTGTTTAACCGATAACCCTAATCGTACTATTAAAGACGTGCGCTTACCGTTTACTAAAACAGATTCAAAAATCGGCACACCTGGGTGTGTAGCACATATGTTTGATCACCTTGCTGTTTTGGGGTTTGCAGGTGACGACGATGAAGTCGTGTTAGAAGCGCTGATGATGGCTGACGTTGATGTGACTGATGTAGAAGCCGAAGATGGCAAGGTGTCGGTATTTGCACCGCATACTGAGTACTTTAAAGCTAAAACGGCATTAGAAGAAGCATTTGAAGGCATTAACTTTGAAGTTGATGAAATTACCTTCGTTCCACAAGTACATGTTGAAATTACAGATGAAGAAGTCATTGCCAACTTTGATAAATTTATCAATATGCTTGAAGATTGCGATGACGTACAAAATGTTTATCACAACGCGACCATTAAAAATTAATTCTTAGTTTTAACTAGGCGAATTTTAGCTATTTTGCCGCTTAATAAAACAAAAAGCGCGTTTTGTGTAGGCAAAACGCGCTTTTTTAGTGTTAAATAAATGTCAGCTATTCAGCTAGGTTATGGTGCTGTGCTTTATATTTTAAGCGGTAGCTATGCAGTAGCGGCTCAGTATAACCGCTAGGTTGGCTAACGCCTTCAAATACTAGTGCCAAAGCCGCTTGGTAGGCAATGCTATTAGCCAGTGTTTGCTCATTAGTTGCCATGGGAATGTAAAGGCTGTCATGTTCATTTTGGCCATCAACAACCTTAGCCATTTTTGCCATCACTTTTTGTACTTGCTCATTACTGCACACGCCATGATGCAGCCAGTTGGCAATATGCTGGCTTGAGATACGTAGAGTAGCTCTATCTTCCATTAAGCCAATATGGTTAATGTCAGGCACTTTAGAACAGCCTATTCCTTGATCAATCCAACGTACAACGTAACCTAAAATACCTTGCGCGTTATTTTCAAGCTCACTTTGAATATCTTCTTTTGATAGCGTTTCTGGGTTTGCCATTAGCGGGGGTGTTAATAAGCTTTCTAGGCTTGCTATTTGGCGCGTGGCAATGCTTTGCTGCAGGCTAAATACATCCACATCATGGTAATGCATTGCGTGCAATGTGGCGGCGGTAGGGGAGGGCACCCAAGCCGTATTAGCACCTGATTGAGGATGCGCTATTTTTTGCTCCATCATCATCGCCATTTTATCGGGCATTGCCCACATACCTTTACCAATTTGCGCTTTATGGCTTAAGCCACAAGCTAGGCCAATATCAACGTTACGATCTTCATAAGCGCTGATCCAAGGCTGTGCTTTAATAGCCGCTTTAGGCAGTACCACACCCGCTTGCATAGAGGTATGAATTTCATCACCGGTGCGGTCTAAAAAGCCGGTGTTAATAAATACAACACGCTCTTTAGCAGCATGAATACAGGCTTTTAAGTTAGCAGATGTACGACGCTCCTCGTCCATAATACCCATTTTTAGGGTGTTTTTAGGCAAGCTCAGCGCCTCTTCAACCATGCCAAATAAAGTGTTAGCAAATGCTACTTCATCAGGGCCATGCATTTTTGGCTTTACAATATTAATACTTCGCGCGGTTGAGTTTTGAATGGCATTTTTAGTGTTTAAATCGTGCAGTGCGGCTGTTGCGGTGAACATGGCATCCATAATTCCTTCAAACACATCATTACCACTTACATCGGTAATAGCAGGGTTTGTCATTAAATGCCCAACGTTACGCACAAACATCATACTGCGCCCTTTTAGGGTCAGTTTTTGGCCATCAAGGCCTGTATATTGGCGATCGGCTTGTAACGTACGGTCGACCATTTTGTCGCCTTTTCTAAACGTTTCAACCAAGTTGCCCTGCATTAGGCCCAACCAGTTTATGTAAACTTGCACTTTATCTTCGGCATCAACTGCGGCAACTGAGTCTTCACAGTCCATAATGGTGGTCAGCGCTGCTTCAAGTACCACATCTTTTAGCCCAGCTTTATCAGCTTGGCCAATAGGGTGGTGATGATCTATTTGCAGCTCAACATGTAATCCATTGTTTTTAAGTAAAATAACACTTGGGTTTTGTGCCTCACCTTGATAGCCAACGAGTTGTTCAGGGTTTTTAAGTGTAGTGTGCGAGCTGTCGCGTAATGTAATTGCAAGTGCGCCATCCACGATTGAATAATTAGTACTTTCGATGTGCGAGCCATTTTCAAGGGGTAGCGCCTTATCTAAAAATTGTCTGGCGTAGGCCATTACTTTAAAGCCGCGCACTGGGTTGTATTGAGTCCCTTTCTCTGCACCATCTTCCTCACTGAGTACGTCTGTACCGTATAGTGCATCGTATAGTGAACCCCAGCGTGCATTGGCAGCATTTAAAGCAAAGCGGGCATTACTAACTGGAACTACTAACTGTGGCCCTGCAGTCAACGCTATTTCTGGCTCTACATTTTGGGTTTCAATATTAAAGTTTTCAGGTTCATCAACTAAATAACCAATGTCTTTTAAAAAGGCTTGGTACTGGGCTTGATCAACGTTTTTATTAGCTACATGGTAGTCATCAATCTGCTTTTGTAATTGTTCACGTTTAGCGAGTAGTGACTTGTTCAGCGGAGTAAGTGTTTGCACTATATGAGCAAAGCTTTTCCAAAACTGGTGTTCGTCTAGATGAGTACCTGGTAATAGTTGTTTTTTAACAAATTCAGCTAGTTGCTTATCAACGCTGAGTCCAGAGTGGGTGAGAGTGTGGCTCATAATTAAAATCCTTAAACGGTCCGACAGAGTGCATTTTTTATATGCGTACACTTACCATATCGCAAAAAAGTCGCTTTGAGTGCTTTTTGACCATTCACTATATGTATAGCCGTAATAACAACTATAAATTTACTAAATCTAAAAAATAAGCCTAATGTTTAATTAAGCGCTACAGAGCTAACGCGATGTAGTCACTCTCTCAACAATAAATATTAATACCCGTTCGAAGGACTTTATTATGACAACATATCAAGGCGAAACAGATACACTAGCAACACTATGCCAATCACAAGGCAGTGCATGGAAAACTATTAATCCTGAATACGCAACTCGCATGCGTTTACAAAATCGTTTTCGCTCTGGTGTTGATATTGCACAATTTACTGCTGACATTATGCGTGAAGACATGGCTGCATACGACAAAGACACAAGCCAGTACACACAGTCTTTAGGTTGTTGGCATGGTTTTACTGCGCAACAAATGATGATGGCAATCAAGCGTCACCAAAAAACAACTAAACGCAGTTACGTATACCTAAGCGGTTGGATGGTTGCAGCGCTTCGCTCTGAGTTTGGCCCACTTCCAGATCAAAGCATGCACGAAAAAACATCAGTACCAGCACTTATCGAAGAAATCTACACCTTCTTAAAGCAAGCTGATGCACGTGAACTTGACCATTTATTTAACGAGCTAGACGATGCAAAAGCAAACGGCGGCGACGTTCAAGCCGTGCTTAATAAAATTGATAACTTTGAAACGCACGTTGTACCAATCATTGCTGATATTGATGCAGGTTTTGGTAACGAAGAAGCGACTTATCTACTTGCTAAAAAGATGATTGAAGCGGGTGCTTGTGCTATCCAAATCGAAAACCAAGTATCAGATGCTAAGCAATGTGGTCACCAAGCAGGTAAAGTTACCGTTCCTCATGAAGACTTTTTAGCTAAAATTAACGCAGTACGTTACGCGTTTCTAGAGCTAGGTATTGATAACGGTATTATCGTTGCGCGTACCGATTCTCTAGGTGCAAGCCTAACGCAAAAAGTACCGGTTTCACAAAAACCAGGTGACTTAGCAAGCCAATACAATGCATTTTTAGAAACAACACCGGTAAACAGCGTTGAAGATTTAAATGAAGGCGAAACGGCAATGAAGCTTAATGGCCAACTTTGTAAGCCTACACGCCTAGATAACGGTTTATATCAGTTCCGCGAAGGCACTGAAAAAGACCGCGTAGTACTAGATTGTGTAACTAGCTTACAGTCAGGCGCTGATTTACTGTGGATTGAAACAGAAAAACCACACGTAAAACAAATTGCAGAGCTGGTAAATCGCGTTAAAGAACAAGTTCCAGATGCTAAATTAGTATACAACAACTCACCGTCGTTCAACTGGACGCTTAAGTTCCGTGAGCAAGTATACCAAGAGTGGCAAGAAGCAGGTCGTGACCTTAGCGCTTACCCAAGTATTGATGACAACAAAGCGCTTATGGCTCCAGAAATGGATGCAACAGAGCTTGCAGCAGCTGCAGACTTATTAGTACAAAACTTCCAACGCGATGGCGCACGTGAAGCAGGTATTTTCCATCATCTAATCACATTGCCAACGTACCATACAGCGGCACTAAGCACAGATATTCTATCTGAAGGTTACTTCGGTGACTTAGGTATGCTGGCTTATGTACGTGACGTACAACGTCAAGAAATCCGTCGTGAGCAAGCGTCAGTTAAGCATCAAGACCTTGCAGGCTCTAACATTGGCGATACGCACAAAGAGTACTTCTCTGGTGAGAATGCACTTAAAGCCGGTGGTGAAGCTAACACTATGAACCAATTTTAATTCCACTAGATAGTGTTACTTAAGGGCCGCAAGGCCCTTTTTTTATGCCTGCATAAAAGCAAAATTTAATAGATCAGTATTTTACTAGCTATTTGGCTAGTGAGAGTTTTCACTGCAGTGCAGCTTAAAAGTATAAATAATTTTAAAGGATGTTGATGCTCGGCTGTGAGGGCTTTATGTTGATTACGCTTTGACACGGGTAAGCACAATAAATTACCCGCTTTTTACCACATATAGATCAGATTTTAACTAGGGTCTGTTGACCTTTCAAGGTTAAATTTGCAGCAGTCTGTTTGGTAGTTAGGCAAGGCAAAGCCTATGTGGTGTGGTTCTTCCCCATAAATAGGCGATAACGCAGCATCAATGCCAAACAGGCGTTTCCCAAAGGGTTCTGCCTAGGGGCGATTTACTCTTTGTTGCCTACATGGATGTAGGTAAGGGGCGTGAGCAGGACGCGGAAGCTTTGCTCGGTTTTTACTTAGCCCACTAGGTTACAAACCTCGCGCCGCGATTAAACCGCCCCTAGTTTGAACGAATTTTAATCCGCAAAGGTCAACAGACCCTAAGCTACTAAAAGCAGATCACGATTTAACTAGCTACTTAAAAAGCAGATCAGGTTTTAACTAACCAGGTTAAAAACAGCCATTATCTTCATTATAAAGGGTCGATTTGCCTTTCTAATCCTTAATTTGGTCACTTAAACGCTTAATTTAAAGATTTTTAACCGGGGTTTGGAAGGTAATAAACCGATTTTTTACTAACTGTTGCTGCTTATAAAACATTTTTTTACTAACTGAGGGCTTATAAACAGTGACTCAAACCGAATTTTTACTAACTCAGAGGAGCTGAGTTAGTATAAACCGAATTTTTACCAACTCAATTTGAAGCTAAGTCCGATATTTAGCTTAAGTATGTAAGGGATTACTCACATTATTGCTGTAAAGGGGGTTTACACTTGTGAGCTGTGAGCTGTGAGCTGTGAGCTGTGAGCTGTGAGCTGTGAGCTTCGAGCAACGAGCTTATATAGCTCGTCACTCATAACTCTACGTTTTACTTCGAATGCTTATCAAACCACCATTGAATGTAAGCCACTTTGGTCATTAAATTTGATGGACGGGCAGTTATACCATGTGAAGCGTTTGGAATGCGGACCATCGCGGTATCAACCCCTTGTAATTTTAAGGCTTGATAAAACTGCTCTGTTTCTGAAATTGGCGTACGGTAGTCTGCTTCACCAGTCAGTAACATAGTTGGGGTTTTAACATTGCCAACATAACTGATTGGTGAGCGCTTCATGTAATGCTCAATGTGGTCCCAAGGTTTGCCCGGAAACCAATAATCGGCAAAAAATGGATAGAAGTCGGCAGTTAGTACAAAGCTGATCCAATTAATCACAGGCTTAGCAACAACAGCTGCAGCAAAGCGATCTGTATGGCCTACAATCCATGCGGTTAATACACCACCGCCGGAGCCACCGGTAACGAACAGCTTAGACTCATCAATAAAACCTTTATCAATTAGCGCGTCAACACCTGTCATTAAATCATCGTAATCATTGCTTGGATAATTATGGTGAATGGTTTGTGCAAACTCTTTACCGTACGAGTCACTGCCTCGCGGATTCATGTATAAAACGACATTTCCTTTAGCGGCAAATAGTTGTACTTCGGCACTAAAGTGAGGGCCATAGTTAGCAACAGGGCCACCGTGAATTTCAAGCACCAGTGGGTATTTTTTTGATTTATCAAAACCCGGCGGGTAAACAACCCAGCCTTGTATTGGTAACTCATCATGGCTTGATTTTAACCATAACTCTTCAACCTTGGCGAGCTGTTTAGTTTGTAGTGCATCTGAGTTTAAATCGGTTAAACGCTTTACTGTACCTCTCTTTATTGTAGCTACATCAGCAGGGCGCTGGGTATCAGCCAGTGTAAACGCAATGTCACCATTTTCACTAATATCAAAATCACCACCAGAATAAGGGCGGCCAAACGCTACGCTACCTATTTGTTCGGTAATCACCTTACGTTTACCACTTCGAGGTTGATAAGCGAGTGCGGTTTGGCCTTCATCGGCATAGCTAAAATAGAGGCCTTTTGAATTTGCGCTCCATTGTATTTGGCCAACGCTGCGATCGAAATCGCTAGTCAGACTTTGGGTATCACCGGTTTTTAAATCACGAATATAAAGCTGAGTATTTTCATAGTTAGTGCGCTTGTCATCGTAGCCAGTATAAGCAAGGTACTGACCGTTAGGTGAGACCTGAGGTTGTTGATCTGGTCCATTACGGTCGGTCAGTGCGATGATCTCTAACGTGTTTAAATTAAGCTGGTACACTTCACTATTGGTTGGCTTGAGTGCATTTTCAGCGTGTCTATTGGCTGAGAAATAAAGTAATTCGCCGTTTTTACTAAAGCTTACACCGCCATTATAATCAAAGTTATCGTTAGTGAGTTGTTGTGCATTGCCGCCATTCGCATTAAGAGTAAATAGCTGATTAAATCCTTTTTGACTATAGCCTCTGCCATCTGCACGGTAGTAAACATCGTCAATAAATTTAGCAGGGTCTGCCCAGCTAGCGCCTTTAGGTTTACCTGGTAAACTGACTGGTGGTGAGCTTATTTCAGGAACAAACATACTAAACACCAGTTGTTTAGAATTAGGTGACCAGGTGATTGAGCGAGGTGCATTAGTAAGATTACTAATTTTTGCCACAGCACCCGTTTTAAGCCACTTCATGTATATTTGATTACTGCCATCTCTGTTAGAGATAAACGCAAGGCGCTGTCCATCGGGTGACAACACAGGCGAGTAGTCCATAAATACACCTGATGTTAAGGGCTGTAGTTGTTCAGTGTTGTAATCAACAGACCAAATATTACCGACTTTGCGATCGGTTTTAATATCCATGCGGTTGCGGACAAAATACACTGTTTTACCGTCGTCAGTAATATCTATTTGGTTGGCATATTCTAAGTTGAATATATCTTGAAGTTGCAATGTATCGGTATTGGCAACGGCCAAGTGGCTGCTACCTAGTATAAGGCTCATAGCTAAAAGCGTTTTCATTGTTTATCCCTGTTTTAAATCACTAATCTATTTATAGGGTAGTGGAGGGATAATTTATAGTCAGATGCGACGAAGCTCGCATTTAAAACTACCAATGAATGCAGGTGGTAAAAGAAAGCAAAAGCTGTAAAGGGGGTTTACAGCTTAATCTGTGTACGGCTTTAGTTATTGGTTGAACAAAGCGCTTTTATCTCTTCAATAATTGCAATGCCTTGGGGATTATCGCCATGCACACAAATGCTGTCAGCAACCAGTTTCAACGATTTTCCAGATTGAGTAGTCACACTGTTACTGGCTAAAAGCTGCTTAACCTGAGCTAATAATGCGTCTTTGTTATGCACACTGCCGGCTATATTTCGTGATACTAAGTGCCCTTGGTCAGTGTACTGCCTGTCTGCGAACGCTTCTAATATCAGTGTGAGCCCAAGGTGGCGAGCCATTGTTTGATGTAGCTTGGCATCGGCTGTGGCGAGTATCATTAACTTTAAGTTTGCAGGGTAACTGGCAACTGCACCCATAACAGTGGTGAGTAGTTGCTGGTTTGTCATCATGTCGTTATATAACGCACCATGGGGTTTTACATAGCTAAGGGTTTGCCCTTGTACTTTTGCCATGCCATCAAGGGCGGCTATTTGATAGTGCAAACATTGAGTGAGCTCAGCCACACTCATACTCATTGAGCGCCTACCAAACCCTTGTTTATCAGGGTAGCTTGGATGAGCGCCAATCATAACATTATGTTGTTTAGCTAGCTTTAGGGTATGCGCGATTACACTCGCATCACCAGCATGAAAGCCACAAGCAATATTTGCCATATCAATATGGGGCATAACGTCGTTATCAAGGCCCATTTGCCATGCACCAAAGCTCTCGCCTAAATCACAATTAAGTTTCATATTAATGGCTCTTCGATTGTTTAATTGTTACCGGTAATTGGCCTTTGGCTGGGGCTTGGCCAAATAATACTTTTGCCAGTGCAGTAAAAGCAGGCCCAGACACCAGATCGTTTTTATCTACATCAATATTATAGGCGTATGAGGCAAGCACTGCATCAGCATAGTGACCAAATTGCGCAATGTCATACGGTGCACGTAAACTAATAAATACCGTGGGAGTGTGTTGTTTAGCCATTTTTAGTAATGACTCAAGCGCTTTAGGTTGCTCTGCGTTATTTAAGGCAAAGTTTGGGTTATCGGCTAAGTCATCCATACCGCCAATTTCCACTGCACTTTGGTTCGGCGTTGCATTGCCAGCAATAACAATACTTGCTTGGTTTATGTTGCGCCGCGCTTCACCTGGATCAAAGCCCTGTAAGCTGCTGCAACTAAAACTGAGTGGTTGTGAACTTAACGCACTAATTGCTTGTTGCATTGCCATGCACTTGCGGGTGTCAGGCATAATAATATGAATATGCTTATCAGCGCCAAGTTTAAGCGGCAAAGTATTATTGTTATTTCTTATTTGGGTAATTGCCGCTAATGCCAGATATGCTTCTAATTCACGATGTGCTTTATTACCAATAATGTGTTTGGCATTTGCCAATGCATTAATGGGGTTAGGTAAAGCGTTTAATTTAAATTGATGTTTAAGTGAGGTAATTCGCTGCGTCGAATGGGCAATTTCGTCTGCGTCTAGTTGCTTTGTTTTAACAGCACTGACTAAAGAGTCAATGAGCGCATCGAGTTTATTTATATCCTCAGGCGTTCTAATTTCTATTGGCATTAGCGCAATATCAACTCCAGCTGCAAAAGTGTTTACAACTGCTTGTGTAGGGCTGAAAAAATGGCTAATACCAGCCATATCCAGTGCATCGGTTACCACTACGCCTTGATAGTTCAGTTCATCGCGAAGGATATCGGTCATGATTTTACGCGACATGGTCGCGGGTTTAATCATTTGCTTACCGTCTACATTGGTTAATGTACTGCTATCAAGCTCAGGGTATTGAATATGCGCGGTCATTATCATCCCAGGACTATGCTGCTCAATAATCTGTTTAAACGGCGCTAAATCTTGAGCGTAAATGACTTCTTTTGAATGCATCACTTTAGGTAAGCCTGTATGGCTATCTACATTGGTATCGCCATGTCCTGGAAAGTGTTTTATAGCGCTAATTATACCGTTTTTTTCAAACTCAATAACTTGTGCTGCACCCATTGCCGCAACTTCATCAGGGCTTTCACTAAAAGAGCGTACATTAATAACTGGATTGTCAGGGTTCATATTTACATCAACCGTTGGCGCATAATTTACATTAATGCCAAGCACTGAGAGTTCAGTGGCCAGTATATTTGCCGTTTGGGTTGCGAAATAAGTACCGTGCTCAGGGTAAGTTGCGCCAATTGACATATTACCGGTAAATGAGGTGGCCACATCGCGAGGTAAACGAGCTACGCGTCCGCCTTCTTGGTCAATAGAAATAAACAGTGGTAGGCCTGACTTAGATTTAGATGCAGCTTGTTGTAGCTGCTGATTAAGGTTAATAATTTGTTCTATGTTTTGGGTGTTTTCAGAAAATAAAATCACCCCGCCAATATCATAACGGCTAATTGCTTTTGCTAATTCATCGGGCAATTCAGTTAATGGCGTTCTGCAGCGTTGGCTACTGCCTTGCTGACAAAAATAGCGTAAATCGAGCATAAGCTTTTGCCCTAGTTGCTGCTTAAGTGACAGCGCAGAATCGGCAAAAGAAGATTTTATTGGCATGAAACATCCGATTAAAAAAAGAGAAGACGATAACAAGTACTTATTTAGCAACACACACCTCAAGGCTAAATAAAAATAAAGTGCATGCAGCTTAACTATTATTGAGCTTAACTGCAAAACCCAGCAAATATAAATCGTATGATTTAATCATCCTTAAAATCACAAAAATTAGGTCACTTAGTTCTATTTATGTATTATATTAATGATGTATGCAGTGCATAGCAGTCGTTTTTATTTGCTTAGGATGATATTAAGTTGCGTTTTCGATTACCATTTACTTTTAAACTTAGGCAATTAATTCTTTTGTTAGCTATGCCCGCTGCAGCTGCTATTTTGTTTAGTGGTTTATATATTAGTTATCAAGTCCAAAAAGAACGGGTAATAGAAGATACCCTGCAAAGTAATCATGTATTTGCTAGTAAGTTAGCCTCAGCAACTGAGCACTTTTTAACAGCAGCAATGCAGCAACTTGAGTTTTCAGCCAGTATTATTGCTGAAGATATTACCAACACTGAGTTACTCCAAGCTGAAACCGACCGGCTTTTAAATCAGACGCATAGCTTTAATTCGGTGGCAATTAACATGCAAGGTGTTGTTAAAGCAGCCTCACCTGTGTCTTTAAATATTATTAATAAAACGGTTAATTCAGTCCATTCTAAGCAGGCTCTTAAATCGCAGCAGCCGCAGGTTAGTCTGCCTTATATTTCGCTGGCTAATAATTTAATTATTGTTGTCTCCTATCCTCTGTTTGATCTGGCAGGGAATTATTATGGTTATATTGGCGGTAGCTTCTATTTAGAGCAGCAGAGTATTTTAAATGCTTTGTTAAAACAACATAGTTACGATGGCGGGGCGTACTTTTATGTGGTCGCTGATAATAAAACCTTACTTTATCACCCTGATTCTAAGCGCATTGGCAAGCAAGTATTTAATAACCCAGTTATAGAGCGAGTTTTGCAAGGTGAAGATGGATTCACTCGAGTTATAAATAGCCAAGGAGTGGCTATGCTGGCCGGGTTTTCCCACGTAGGACTTGCTAATTGGGGGATTGTTGCCCAGCGAAGTGAAGCGGCAACCCTTGCTACGCTTGATACTTTTCAAGGGCAGGTGCTTAAGCGAATGTTGCCCATAGTAATCATTACTTTTTTATTAATTGCTATGCTAGCTCACTATATTGCTAAGCCATTAAGACTGTTAGCCGATAGCGCTAATTTATCGACCGATAAGAAAAACGTAGATCATCTTAAAAGTATTAAGTCTTGGTACTTCGAAAGTAACCAGCTTAAACACGCGATGTTAGAAGGGATTCATGTTTTGCAATCGCAAATGGGACAATTACGTCAAGATGCACTTACCGATCTGCTAACCGGCGCGCATAACCGGCGGGGTTTAAACATATTGCTTGAAAATTTGATGGATAAGCAGATCCCGTTTGCAGTGCTTGAAATTGATATCGACTTCTTTAAACAGGTTAATGATACATTTGGCCATGATACGGGTGATGAAGTACTAAAAACCCTTACTCGTATTATACAATCGTTATCGCGCAAGCATGATATTGTGTCACGCACTGGTGGAGAAGAGTTTTTACTGGTATTACCTAACGAAAATAATGATAGTGCGTTTGTTATCGCTGAGCGTTTACGTAACCAAGTAGCCACCACATCAATGGCAAAAGTAGGCTATATAAATGTATCTATTGGTATCGCTACTTGGCCACAGCATAGCGATGATATCGATCAAGTATATAAATGCGCTGACAAAGCGCTCTATCACGCGAAGGAAACGGGCCGTAATAAAACCGTGATAGCCAATTTTTAAAAAAATTAACTTACCTTAAGTTTTATTTAAGTTTCGCCTATTAAATTCTACCTATAGATTTAATACAGGCGATGCTTTTATGCAACTAGCTCAACAACAGTCATCATCAACACTTTTTCAGTCGTTCACACAGTTTGTGAGCGCCAGAGAATGTGATGAACACCGTCAGCGCCTTGAAGATACAGTAAAACAAGGCTTTTTAGCTGCGTATAATGCCAGCCTAACTTCATTTATGCCATTACTCTGTCAGTATAAAACTCAGCAAGGGCATTGCACTTTAGGGCTTAGAAACGCCACTTCTCCTTTATTTATTGAACAATATTTAGCAGCGCCCATTGAGCAGTTTTTACCAATGGGCACACAGCGCAGTAAAGTGTTTGAGTTAGGTAATCTCTATTCAACACACAGAAAAGCCACGTTATCGCATTTTATTATTGTTAATGAAGCTTTAAGAGCTATTGGTGCTACTAATTTGGTTTTTTGTGCCACCAAACATGTACGCGCTTTATTGCGTTTATTAGGGGTAACGTGTAATGAAATTGCATTAGCTAACAGCAGTGTTGTTGAGCAACCAAAAAGCTGGGGAAGTTACTACGCGAACCAGCCTACAGTATGCATTGTTAATTTAGAGCAAGCACATCTACAAGTACTTAATACGCCAATGCTACTTGATATTAAACAACAAAATACACATGGCATTACGGCATTAATCAATGCGCTGGAGGCGGTATGAGTATGTTAAATAGCTTAAGTGATTTAGCTACTCAGCCGGCGGTAGTTGCGCATTTTACGAATCAAACACAGCAGTTAACAGGTACTGAAGTGCTTCAAGAAATTAATAAAGTAGCGGAAATTTTTGCAAACTCAGATGCTAACGCAATTGCATTTCAACTTGATAATACTCCCGCTTGGTTGGTGCTCGATGCTGCGACAAATGTTGCTAATAAAGTAGCAATACCAATTGCCCATTTTTTTAGTCAACAACAAACGCAATATGTACTGGCACAGTGTGGCGCACAGCTGTTTATAAGTGATATGCCAAGGCTTTCTTTGGGGGCCCATACATTGTCTATTACTTTGTTTGAACATTACACCTTGTATATTTATCAGCTCAAGCTTAATGAACCGATTAATTACTTTGAGGGCACTCAAAAAATCACATTTACTTCCGGTTCTACTGGCGAGCCAAAAGGGGTGTGCTTATCAACACAAAGCCAGATGCAGGTGGCTCAGTCATTATGTGAGCAAATAAATATAAGTAAACCAACTCACTTATGTTTACTGCCACTACCTGTATTGCTTGAAAATATTGCAGGTATTTATGCGCCTTTGTTAAGTGGCGGTTGTGTACATTTAATGCCATTAAACGAATTAGGTTTTGTTGGCTCAGGGTTAAAAAACCCTAACAAACTCATTAGCGCAATCGATAGTGTAAAACCTAACACCCTTATTTTAGTGCCTGAGTTATTAACGTGTTTAATTGCGTTTGCAAAACAAGGTTGGCAGCCGCCAAAGTCATTACAGTTTATTGCAGTTGGCGGAGCGCTCGTGAGTGATACTTTAATTGCCACCGCCAGAGATCTTAATTTACCTGTTTATCAGGGGTATGGATTATCAGAGGCGGCATCCGTTGTAAGTTTAAATACGCCCAAAAATGATGATTTAAAGAGTGCCGGGACTGTACTACCGCACATACAAACCAAAATCGAAAAAGGCCAGTTGTACATAAAGGGTGAGCTACTTTTAGGGTATTTAAATCAAGCGCCGCATAACCCAAATAACTGGTATGCAACAGGCGATTTAGTGACCCAGCATGGCAATAAGCTCTTCATAAAAGGGCGACTTAAAAACCTGATTATTACCAGCATGGGCCGTAATGTGAGTGCTGAATGGCCTGAGTCATTAATATTGAGCCAAAGCGCGATTATACAAGCCGTTGTTTTTGGTGAAGGCAAACCTTTTTTAACCGCGATTATTTATGCAATCCCTGAGTTGAGTGAGCAACAACTCAGTGAGCATATGAAATTTATAAATCAACAGTTACCCGATTATGCACAAGTTAAAAAGTGGCATCGGTTAGCTCAGCCTTTAAGTGTTCAGCAAGGGTTACTAACGACCAATAATCGTCCTAAGCGCCAGACTATTAGCCAGCAATTTAACCTTATTTTTGAACAATTTTACCGACTTGGAGAAGTGATCCATGAGTGATTTTTTTAACACATTAAAAGCACAAACTCAAAACGAGCGTGAGTACTTATTAGCTGCGCCAATTATACAGCGCGTTTTTAAAGGCCAAGCATCACTTGAAGAGTATGCGTCATTTTTAGCGCAAGCCTACCATCATGTAAAACACACTGTGCCATTAATGATGTCGTTAGGTGCCCGTTTGACCGACGAACAAGAATGGTTACGTGAAGCCGTAGCCGAATACATTGAAGAGGAAATTGGCCACCAAGAATGGGTGCTTAACGATATTGCCGCGTGTGGTTTTGATAAAGAAAGTGTGCGCCATAGTCAGCCACAATTTGCTACCGAAATGATGGTCTCGTATGCGTATGACAGTATCGCTCGTAAAAACCCATTAAGCTTTTTTGGCATGGTTCATGTACTCGAAGGGACTTCAATTGCACTGGCTGATGGCGCAGCTTCAAATATTGCTGATGCAGTTGGTTTACCTAAAAAAGCATTTAGCTATTTAACCTCTCATGGTGCGCTTGATATAGAGCACGTAAAGTTTTTTGAAAACTTGATGAACAAAATTACTAATGAGGCCGATCAGCAAGCTATTTTACATGGCGCAAAATGTTTTTATCGTTTGTACGGTGATATTTTCCGCGCTTTAGATGACGAGCCGTTCTTTAAAGTATCAGCGCAAGAGCAACACGCATGAATACCGGCTTATGTGTGTTAACAGGAGCCACAGGGGGAATTGGCCAAGCGATTGCCAAAACACTGCATGCACAAGGTTGGCAATTACTATTAGTAGGGCGTAATGGCGATGCGCTAAATGCGCTAAGTAGCCAGTGCCCAGGTAGTATGACTTTTGTGGGAGATTTAACCGTTGCAGAAAACATGCTGGCACTCGCCATTAAAGCCAAAAAATTGGGCGGTGCTAAATTACTTATAAACAATGCAGGCATTAATATTATGCAAAGCTTAAGTAGTTGTAGTAGTGAACAAATTGATAATCTACTGAGCACTAATTTAGCCGTCCCGATGAAACTATGCCAACTGTTTTTAGAGCAGCTGCAAGCGAATAGAGGCACCATAGTTAATGTTGGGTCGTCTTTTGGCAGCATAGGTTACCCATATCAAACACTTTATTGTGCCAGTAAATTTGGGTTGCGTGGTTTTAGCGAAGCGTTATCACGAGAGCTTTCAGACATTGGCATTAGAGTTAGTTATTTAGCACCTAGAGCAACTGATACTGACATTAATGATGCTCAAACGCGTGCAATGAACAAAGCGCTTGGTAATCAAATGGACTCTCCGCAGTTGGTGGCTGATGAGTTAGTTGCGTTATTAAACTCAAATAAAACCAGACGATTTATTGGTTTTCCTGAGAAACTTTTTGCACGTATCAATGGTGTTTTTCCACGTATTGTGGATAACGCAATTGCTAAACAGCTCCCTAAAATAAAACAGTTTTTAGGTTAATAGAGGATTTATTATGAAAAAATTTACTTTAGTAGCTTATTTAAGCATTGTTAGTGTGTTTTCATCGGGGGTATTTGCAGACGAACAAAGCGATTTACTCGCTATTCAACAGCAGTGGGCTGTCGCTAATTATGAGCTTAAAGATGATGCACAAATCAAAGCCTTTACTCAACTAAGTGAGCAAAGTGCTCAATTTATTGAAAGCTACCCTGATTCAGCAAATAGCTATACGTGGAACGGCATTGTACTGGCCAGTTTTGCTGGCGCAAAGGGCGGGTTAGGGGCGCTGGGCTATGCTAAAGATGCAAAAGCGTCATTAGAGCAAGCCCTTAAAATAGACGACAGTGCTTTAGGTGGCTCAGCGTATGCCAGCCTAGCAACCTTATACAGTAAAGTACCGGGGTGGCCTATTGGTTTTGGTGATGATGACACCGCCGACAAGTTTTTTAAGCAAGCGCTCGCTTTTAACAAAAAAGGCATTGATACTAACTACTTGTATGGTGAGTTTTTATATGACGAACGTGAATATGAGCAAGCTAAAGCCCATTTGTTAGTTGCGCAAGCAGCAGGTATTCGTGATACTCGTGCTAAAGCTGATAAATATCGTCAACAAGCAATTAGCTCTTTATTAGCTAAAGTAGATAAAAAACTAAAGAGATAACAAAATAAACAATGCATTTATTATTAGTTGAAGATGATCATCTTGTGGCGCAAGGGCTTTGCCGCTCATTGCGCCAAGAAGGCTACAGTGTAGAGCATAGCGCAACGGTTAAGCATGCATTGCAATGCTTAGGCAGTGGTGAAATAGAGTTGGTTATACTTGACCTAGGTTTACCCGATGGTGATGGTTCACAAATTCTAAAGCACATAAAAGCGCAAAAAAAAGTGATTCCGGTGGTTATACTAACTGCACGAAGTAGCATAGATGACAAGGTGCAAGGGCTTGATATGGGCGCTGATGATTATTTAGCTAAGCCATTTGAACCAGCCGAATTATTTGCTCGTTTGCGCGTAGCGAGCCGACGAGTAAATCAAGCTCAGTCGAGTTTATTACAGTGTGGTGAAGTGACTATGGACACGTCAGCGCATAGTGTCACACTCAGCAATGAGCTGCTTTCTCTGCCACGAAAAGAATACATGCTGCTAAAGGCACTATTGGAAAACCAAGGTCGCGTGCAATCTAAACAGCAGTTAGAGAACAAGCTGTACCAGTGGGGTGAAGAGGTTGGCTCTAACACCATTGAAGTGCATATTCATCACCTACGAAAAAAATTCCCCAGCGATTTTATTAAAACTCTCCGTGGTATTGGTTATGTCGTGGGAAAGAGATAGTTCACGTGATTAAAACACCCCTAGATTGCACAAACTTGAATTTACAAAGGTAACCATACTTTATGTCAATTCGTAAGCGTTTAACTCTTATTTTACTATCAATGATGGTGTTAACGTGCTTTTTAGCTTTAGTCAAAGGCTACCAAAAAAGTATGAGCCATGGTGAGCAACTACTTGATAGTGAGCTAAAAGTAGTCGCTGGAGTGTTGATGCAACAGCCTTTATCTATAAACGCCATGGCGCCAAAAATGCAAGAAAGCGCCCAATTACTGTATCAAATTTGGCAAGCTGGTGAGCTCCTTAGTGGCTCTGACGAATTAAATCTTGATTTGAGCCAGTATCAAGCGGGTTTTCAAACGCTTAATATTGCAGGGCAGCGAATGCGGGTATTCGTATTTGTCACTTCTTTACGCACCGTGGTTGTTGCCGAGCCGATTGCTAAGCGGTTTGAACTTGCCGAGGCGGTGATTTTATCAGCCATGTTACCTATGCTTTGGGCGGTTCCTTTGCTTGCGCTATTTATTAGCTTTTTTGTTAAATATGCACTGGCACCATTAACCCGTTTATCAAAACAGTTAGCTCTGCGCCAAGCAAATGATTTCACTGCGATCAATTGGCAGGTGACTGATGAAGAGATAAAACCGGTGATCAGCCGCTTAAACGATTTATTTAAACGCGTAGAAACCGCCTATTTACGAGAGCGTTTTTTTGCCTCTGATGCGGCACATGAATTACGTACTCCCCTGAGCAGTTTAAAAATTAATGTGCATAATTTGGCTGCTCAACAAGGCGATAACCAAGAATTACAAGCCATGACTCAAGGTATTAATCGACTGTCCAATATAGTAGAGCAAATGCTAATACTAGGGCGTACTCAGCCAGAGCAGTGGCAAAAACAGTTTAAGGAGCAATCATTATTAGCGATCACGCAAGAAGTAGTTAGCCAGTTGTATGAAAAAATAGAGGCTAAAAACCACACTATTAGTCTCGAGGGAGATGACTTTATCATTAACGGTGATGAATTTACCTTGGTGACGTTGATTTCAAACCTACTTAGCAATGCCATAAAGTACGCACCAGCCAATGGACAAATAAAAATAACGCTAAAGCAGATGCACAAGCAGCGTATTTGGCAAATAGAAGACAGTGGCCCAGGTATGACGGACGATCAAAAACAACGGATATTTAACCGTTTTTATCGTGTTGGCGGTGACCAACACCCTTCGGGTGAACAAGGTGCGGGTTTGGGCATGGCAATAGTGCAGCATATTATTGCTATTTATCGCGCTGAAATTCACTTAACGGATAGTGATTTGGGTGGCTTAAAAGTACAGGTAGTTTTTGCAGGAGCTAAATGTGATTAAACGACTTATTAGGCCTTACTTATATTGTTGTGTATTTTTATCATTTAACGCCGCCAGTAAAGACTATCTTATTGTACTTAAAGATCATTTGTTTTACCCCGCAGAAATCGTCGTACCGGCCAATAAAAAGGTACGCTTGTTAATCGAAAATCAAGATAGTACGCCTGAGGAATTCGACAGTTTCGATCTCAATCGAGAGAAAGTACTTTACCCTAAGCGCAAAAGCGTTATTTATATCGGGCCGTTAATCCCTGGGCGTTATGAATTTTTTGGCGAGTTCTCGCCCAATACGGCGCGTGGTGCTGTCATAGTGACTGAAAAGGAGCGTTCTAATGCTAATAACTAGCCTAGTGATGAGTCTAAACCAGTTACTGCCGGTGGCCATTTTACTTATTTTACTCCAAGTTGTAGCCAAGCAAAGTTTAATGAAATTGCTGGGAGGGCTTATTTTAGGGATCGGGCTTTCATTTTTGTTTGTAAAAAGTGCGCCGTTAATTAGCCCCTTGTTTGACTATCAGGGTTTAGAATATGCCCAAATTGGTTTGTGTATTTTAATTTTTATTAGTGCACTGTACTACGCCATTAAACAGGCAACAGCTGCTTTTATGATTGCGATTATCAGCGTAATGACACTTTATTTAAGTCACTACATTATTTACCTGATTGGCTTTTGGCAAAACAACGAAGCGGCACAAAGTTTATTTATTGGCACTTTTTTAGGTTTGGGAATATGCAGCAGCTTTAGCGTGTTGTTGTATTTTTTATTGAGTGCAATCAAACAGCGCTTTGGACTTACCCCTTTATTGGTATTGTTAGCATTAAATAGTGCGGCAAAACTAGTTGTGGCGCTTGATTTGGCGAGCCAAATTGATTTGATAGCAACAACGGTAACTGTATGGGATTTACGTGCCATTTTAACCGAAAACTCAGAGCTTGGACGAGTATTGCGCGCTCTGATTGGTTATGAGGCTACGCCTAATTTAACCAGTGTTTTAAGCTATGCGTTGAGTAGCGTGTTATTTTTATCTGTTTGTTATTTTATTCCTAAATTAATCACTAAGGAAAAATCATGAAAGCAATAAACCTATTTGCAGCCACTGTATTAATTGGTTTTTGTTTATTAATACCTAAGCTCGTTTATGCTGATGGCATAGTAGTAGATAAAGTTTATCATCCGTATGTGTTGCCGTTTGAGCGCGAGCTAGAATGGCGGCTTGTGTCGCATCAAACTGATAGTGGTAATATTTTAGCGCAGCGCGTTGGCTTAGGCGGCGCAATAAACGACACTATGGCATTGGAAGGCTACATCGTGGGTGAGCGCGATGATAACGGTGACTTTGGCTTGCAAGCGTATGAATTGGAGCTTAGATGGCAACTAATAGAGCAAGGCCGGTTATGGGCCGATTGGGGCGCGTTATTTGAATTTGAAAAACAGCATGACGCCGACGCATACGAAGCAACCTCTGGTTTTGTAATTGAAAAAGAGTTTGGTCGTGCAAGCCTCACCATGAATGCTTTTTTAGTATACGAATGGGGGCAAGATATAGAGAACGAATGGGAAAGCGAGTTTAGAGCGCAGTATCGCTACCGATACTTGTCTGCTTTTCAGCCCGCGGTTGAGGTGTATCTTGGTGAAGACTTTGTGGGTATTGGCCCTGGTTTTATAGGCTTGCATCGCTTTGATGGACAAAAACAATTAAAGTGGGAAGCCGGTTTTATTACTGAAATCAGCCAGTCAGAGAAGAATCATAGCTTTAGAATGGCGTTAGAATTTGAATTTTAAGCTGCTTAAACAAGTGCTTAACATTTAAAGTGAGTTACGAAGATTATTTTATTAATTAAATCACATAAAGTGTTGACTTACCCCTGTAACTCTATATAGTAGGCCGCAGCTAGAAAGAAAGCATGATAATTTATAAATCTCCATTTCGTTGTTGTATAAGTAATACTTGTAGTACCGTCCTGAAGTTTTTAAGTACCATCTCATTTTTTGCTACACCGCCCATTAGGGCACAATTTAATTTTTTATATCAGGAATAATACTATGTCTAACATCGTATCAGGTACAGTTAAGTGGTTCAACGAGTCTAAAGGTTTTGGTTTCATCGAGCAAGAAAACGGTCCAGACGTTTTCGCACATTTCTCAGCAATCAAAAGCGAAGGTTTCAAAACTTTAGCTGAAGGCCAACGTGTAGAGTTCACTCTTTCACAAGGTCAAAAAGGTCCTCAAGCTGATAACATCACAGCTCTATAATTTTACTTTTTGAGTAAAATGAGAAAAAGCGCTTAAGGCGCTTTTTTTGTGCCCAAAATTTAAGAACATCCCACCACCGCTTTAACATTCCCGTCATTTTATTGCTATTTACGTCATCTGCTATTTTAACATTACAAACAGCGTTATAAATTAATAGTCTCTACGAGTTTTCTAGGTTAAAGTTATTACTTAAACCACAGGGGGTGTGTATCTATAAATTTATATTATTAGCTTTTGTGCTGTTATTTAGCCAAAAAATTCAGGCTGCTGAGCCTAAGCTGGTTATTTATACCGAAAGTTTTCCTCCGTATAACTTTCAAAGTAGTGCTGGCCAATTGGCGGGTATTAATCATGACATAGTAAAAGATGCCTGTGTCCGTGCTGCACTAGAGTGCGAGTTTATTATGCTACCCTGGAAGCGCGCTTACCACTTAGTGCAAAATAACCCACAGTCAGCCATTATTTCTTTGGCAAAAACGCAAGAGCGAGAACCTCTTTTTCAATGGGTTGGACCCTTGGTGTCAAATCAAACCTATTTTTATAAATTAAAAACCAGCGAACATATTGTGATGGACGATATCACCCAAGCTAAAAACTATTCGTTAGGCATAGTGCGTGGCGATATTTATGAAATGCTGGTGCGCCGACTTGGGTTTGTAGCTGATAAAAACTTATTGCTATTTAGCGACACTGACTCGTTTATGCGACTGTTTTTTAAAAAACGTATCGATTTAATTATTGGATCTAACTTTACCATTGACCATCAAACTGAGCCGTTTGGCTACTCTAGAGATGATTTAGTAAAGCTCGAACAAATTCATGTAGATGAACTTAAAGGCAATCATATTGGTTTTAATAAAGCCGCTTCACCTGTGATCGTAGAACGTTTTAATCAAGCTCTAAAGCAACTTAAAGCAGAGTCTGGCTATGAACCTTACATTAACCGTTATGTAAAAAATTAAAGCTTAGATCGGCCAAGCACAGAAAAGCTCAAAAAGTTCCCGCTTAATAATGCCTATATTACCTCTTCACAGCCATTCATCCTTGTTAACTTCGCACTCTCAAGCGCCTTTTGTAAAGGGCTGACAATTAAATGCTTCTGCAGTTACACAGTTGTTCATATTTTTTAGTAATACCAATTCGCTTAATTAAGTGGTCTATTTTGAGGCTGGAAAAACGAGTTGATAGCTAGGCAAAAAATTCGCTATTTAGTTGTTCTAAATGAGAATTTTTTAACACAGGTAGCGACACGTTTAGCCCCGCAAAATGATTAAGTATTATTGCGGATTGGTATAAGTGCAATGATGGCTTTTGATGGCTAAGGAGTGCATGGATGAAGGTTAAGCAAAGCATAATTTTGGGGGGCGAGTTGTTGAGGATTTAGAAAGTAGAGGTGCTAAAACGATAAAAGGGCCTTGCGGCCCTTGGTGAAGTATCGTTCAAGTCAGATAGTGCTTTAACCCCTTAAAGCGCTATCCTATTGTTTTGCAACAGATGGATCATCTCTTTAAGTTTCTAAGCTAGCGAGAGGAAAAACCCAGCAATTGCTGCGCTCATAAGGTTAGCCATAGATCCTGCTAACACTGCTCTGAGCCCTAAGCGTGCGATATCCTTTCGCCGACTAGGCGCCATACCGCCTAATCCACCTAGTAAAATGGCTATCGATGATAAGTTAGCAAATCCACACAATGCAAAAGTAACAATTGCTTGCGTGTGAGCACTTAACGTATCGCGATAATTTATAAAGTCTAAGTAAGCAACAAACTCGTTTACTACTATCTTTTGACCAATAAAGCTGCCGGCTATAATTGCTTCATCCCACGGTACACCGAGTAACCATGCAACAGGAGCAAATAAATAGCCTAATATTTCTTGAAGCGTCAATGTTGGGTAATCGAACCACCCACCAACGCCGCCTAATAAACCGTTTAGTAGAGCAATTAACGCCACGAAGGCAAGTAGCATTGCACCTACGTTAAGTGCTAGATGCATGCCGTTAGCTGCGCCTGATGCTGCTGCATCAATTACATTAACTGGTTTATCATCATCACTTAAATCTAAATCTGCTAAGTTATCTTTAGGAGTTTCTGTTTCTGGCACAATCATTTTTGCCATTAAAAAACCACCCGGCGCGGCCATAAAGCTTGCCGCAATTAAATACTTAAGGTCTACACCAATAATTACGTAACCGGCCATTACAGAGCCTGCTACAGTGGCTAAACCACCTACCATTACTGCAAACAATTCAGACTTAGTCATTGTTGCTATAAATGGCTTAACTATTAGCGGTGCTTCAGTTTGGCCCACAAAAATATTGGCCGTTGCTGAAAGCGATTCTGTACGCGAGGTTTTCAAAAGCTTTTGTAAACCACCGCCTAAAATTCTAATTATCCAATCCATAATGCCTAAGTGATATAAAACAGCTACAAGCGCTGAGAAAAACACAATAACCGGCAATACTTGAATTGCGAATATAAAACCAAGCGTATCTTGCGACGCTAGCGGACCAAATAAAAACCCAATACCGTCATTTGCATAACCAATAACCGATGAAACAGCTGCTGACATGCTTGTTAATACATTTTTGCCTGCTTCAAAAAACAGAACAAAACCGCCAATAACGACTTGCATAGCAAACGCTATACCAACGGTTCTTAAACTAATTGCTTTGCGGTTAGTTGAAGCCGCAAAGGCAATGCCTAGTAGCACCATCATGCCTACTAAGCTCATAAATGTTGTCATACAAACGTTTCCCGTTGTTATTCTTGTAAAATGTATTTTATTTTACTTTTTATAATATCAATCGCAACGCGATTCATACCGCCTCGAGTCACAACTAAATCAGCGTTATGCTTTGAAGGCTCAATAAATTGATAAAACATCGGTCTAACAGTTGCTTGATATTGCTCAACAACAGATTGTAATGTTCTGCCTCTTTGTTCCATGTCGCGCTGCATTCGGCGCATTAAACAAATATCTAGCGGTGTATCTATAAACACCTTAATATCAAATTCTTTATTAAGTGCTTTATCGCTCAGTAATAAAATACCTTCTACAATGAGTATTTTAGCCGAAGCCACACGGCGTGTTTTATCGCTGCGTGTATGTTGGGCATAATCATAAGTTGGTACTTCAACTGAGTGGCCATTACGAAGTTGTGTTAAATGCTCAAGCATTAATTCGTGTTCAAATGCATCAGGATGGTCGTAATTCGTTTGCGTACGATGTGCCATCGGCAAATGCGATTGATCCTTGTAATAAGCATCTTCTTCAATAATGGCGATAGCGCCTGGTTCAAGCTCATTCACCAATTCATTGTATATTGTTTGGCTAAATAGAGATTTGCCGGACGCCGATGCGCCTGCAATAGCTATAATAGTTCGTGTCACTAAAGTTCTCACCCACACAGAAGGATATATTGTTGGTAGATCACAATAGCAAAAAAGACACGATTAATCTCTTTTGCTTCGCTTAAGAGTGCAAATTTATAATGTTTAGGTTTTATGAAACAGGACTTATGTCCTGTACGGAAAAATCGAAGAGCGGATAAAGTAACCACCTAGAACAGATGTGAGGTCACAATGGCAAGAGCAATTATCTTAATGGCGGATAGTTTAGGAATTGGCGCAGCACCCGATGCAGATAAATTCGGTGATGTAGGTGCTAATACATTCGCACATTTACTCAAGGCATATTATGACGAAACTGGCAGCAAGCTTTCGCTTCCTAACCTTTCAAAATTAGGGTTAGTAGATGCATGTGAAGCCGCTGGTAAAGAACCCTGTTTAATTGCTGATCGCAATGAGCCACAAGGCGCGTGGGGTTATGCAAAAGAGCTTTCAAGCGGAAAAGACACGCCATCGGGACATTGGGAAATGGCTGGCGTGCCGGTGTTATTTGATTGGGGATATTTCCCAAAAACACAACCGAGTTTCCCACAAGAATTTGTAGACGAGTTTATTGCTCGTACAGGTATTCCGGGCATTTTAGGCAATTGCCATGCATCGGGAACCACCATTTTAGAGCAGCTAGGTGAAGAGCACGTAAAAACAGGTAAACCAATCTGTTACACCTCAGCTGACAGTGTGTTTCAAATAGCCGCGCATGAAGAATCATTCGGCCTAGAGAAGCTTTATCAAGTATGCGAAATCGCACGGGCGCTGCTTGATGAAATGAATATAGGACGAGTGATTGCGCGGCCATTTTTGGGTTCAAATAGTCAAGACTTTGCCAGAACCGGTAATCGTCGTGATTATTCAGTATTACCGCCTTCGCCAACATTGCTTGATGTACTTGCAAAAGACGGTGGCGAAGTAATTAGTATTGGTAAAATTTCAGATATTTATGCGCACCAAGGCATTACCCAAAAGCATAAAGCACCAGGGTTAATGAACTTGCTAGAAAAAACCAGTGAAGTGATGGCAACTGCGCAGGATCATAGTTTGATTTTTACCAATTTAGTTGATTTTGATGAAAAGTTTGGCCATCGCAGAAATCCTGTTGGCTATGCTAAAGCGCTAAAAGAGTTTGATGATTACTTACCAACTATTTTAGAGCAATTAAAGCCAGATGATTTATTAATGATCACCGCCGATCATGGCTGTGACCCTACCTTTCCAGGGTCAGAGCACACTCGTGAGTATGTGCCAGTTATTGCTTATCAGCCAGGAATGAACAACACGCCACTGGGTGAGCGCAATAGCTTTGCTGATATCGGTCAAACACTTGCGCAATGGTTTAACCTAAAAGCGTTAGAGTATGGTGATGGCTTTGTCGATAAGCTAAATACAGTTAAGTAATTTAAAAATACGCTACTATATTTTTAAAGTAATAGGGCTTTTAGCCAAACAAAAGGAAAACAATCAATGAGTACTCCGCATATCAGTGCAAACGTAGGTGATTTTGCCGAAACAGTATTAATGCCAGGCGATCCGCTACGCGCACAATATATTGCTGAAAACTTTTTAGATGATGCAGTGCAAGTAACCGGCGTACGTAACATGTACGGCTTTACTGGAACTTACAAAGGTAAGCCAGTGAGCATTATGGGTTCTGGCATGGGCATTCCTTCAATGTCAATTTATGCTCGTGAGCTTATTGTTAGTTTTGGCGTTAAAAATATTATCCGTATTGGTACCTGTGGTGGTATTGGCAGCGATATTAAAATTCGCGACGTAATCTTTGCACAAGGTGCAAGCACTGATTCTAACGTGAACCGTGCCCGTGTTCGTGGTACTGACTTTGCAGCGATTGCTAACTTTGATTTACTTTTAAACGGCGTTAATGCGGCTAAAGATTTAGGCATTGATGCAAAAGTAGGTAATGTATTTACTACCGATACTTTCTATCAAGCTGATGACACTTTCTACAAAGACCTAGACAAACTAGGTGTACTTGCGGTTGATATGGAAACAGCTGGCCTATACGGCGTAGCAGCAGAGTACGGCGCAAAAGCAATGGCATTATTTACCGTAAGCGATCACGTGATCACCGGCGAAGCAACACCTGCCGATGAGCGTCAAACCACGTTCAACGAAATGGTAAAAATTGCATTAGAGTCTATCTAATATTAAACAGTTCCTTGGTAACGTATTCACTAAGTTTTGGAGACACGCCCAAAGTGAAGTGAGACTAAACCCCCAAAGCCGCATTTTATGCGGCTTTTTTTATGCCTGAGATTTTGATGCGAGCTTCGAGCTACGGGCTACGAGCTTTATGTTCCTAGGTTTTAGCACTACCTCGCAGCTCGTCACTCGAAGCCCGTTGTTTTCTCATTTACTCTCATTCACTTCTCTGTGTTTAAACAAGAAATTAGACTTTAGATGTCAGATTAAAATGCGCGAGGTAAACTTCCGCCTACTGATATGGTTACCTTCTAAATTTACTTTAGGCGGGGCTTTATGCCGTGCAAGGTCATTAATTAAAAAATATTTACCACCGAGAACACTGAGTTTACAGAGAAATGCTTAAAAAATACCAATCCACCTCTGTGTAGCGCAAAGCGCCTCGGAACCCTCTGTGGTGAAAAATTGTTTTTAGCAGTAAGTGCCTTTCGTAGCAGCGATTTTATATCGCGTCAGGTCTAGGATATTAAACACAAATGCGCGAGGTAAACTCCCGCCTACTGATATGGTTAACTTCTAAATTTACTGTAGGCGGAGCTTTATGCCGCGCAAGGTCATTATTCACAAAGAGGGCAAAGAGACGCTGCGCTGAAAGAGTAGATTAAAGATCTCAGGTTTTAGCACTAGCTCGTTGCTCGATACTCGAAACTCGTAGCCCGTAGCCCGAAGCCCGTTGTGTTCCCATTTATTTCCCTGTCAGTATTTATAACTTAATGCTAATGTTTAAGTTATAA
The DNA here is from genome assembly GCF_030407535.1 of Pseudoalteromonas sp. APC 3224. Classification (GTDB taxonomy): domain Bacteria; phylum Pseudomonadota; class Gammaproteobacteria; order Enterobacterales; family Alteromonadaceae; genus Pseudoalteromonas. Next base: position 76,575 of record NZ_JASDDF010000020.1, read on the forward strand.
AGCTTGCCTTTAAAATGAACAATTTTAAAGTTTTAGCTGATAGCTAAAACACGTTTTAAACTCTGGAGTAACTATGTCTAATTGGATTGATGCGACAGTAAAGTCAGTCAAATGGTGGAATGAATCGTTATTTAGCATAACCGTTCACGCTGATGTAGAGCCGTTTAAAGCAGGGCAATTTACAAAGCTTTCTATTATGGACGGTGATAAACGTATCGCTCGCGCCTACTCTTATGTTAACGCCCCTCAAAGTCCTGATTTAGAGTTTTACCTCATTAACGTGGTTGATGGTTTACTATCCTCTCATTTAGCCACTCTCAAACCAGGTGACACCGTATTAATAGAGCGCCGAGCAACTGGTTTTTTTACTCTAGATGAAGTGCCAGCAAGTGAGCAATTGTGGATGCTGAGTACAGGCACAGCAATTGGGCCATTTTTATCAATGCTACAGCAGAGCGAAGTATGGCAAAAATACCAACACATAAATTTAGTGCATGGGGTACGGAAAAATAGCGATTTAAGCTATCAGGAGCTTATTGGCAAACTAAAAAGATTATACCCTAGTCAACTCAACTATATTCCGGTTGTTAGCCGTGAGGCGCCTTTACAGGGCTTAGCTGGTAGAATTACCACAGTGATTGAAAACAACGCTTTATATGAGCACGTTGGATTATGCGCCACACCAAATAACGCGCAATTTATGTTGTGTGGTAATCCGCAAATGGTTAAAGACACCACAGAATTATTATTGGCTCAAAACTATAAGCGTAATCGCCGAAAAGAGCCGGGGCATATCACTGTTGAGCAGTATTGGTAGTGAGTTATAACGTTATAATAACTATCTCAGAGGCCTAAAATTTGCTATGTTGCGCTTTAATTGCATTTAGTCTTTGTACTTAGGAAATCCATGAAATCTTTATTTATTATTTGTGCCTGTTTATTGGCCGCTTTCACGTTAAATAGTCATGCTATAGAGCAATCAACACAGCTGGACGAGACTAAACAAACACAGCAAAAAAACGCACCGCAGCAACAAGATGCGCTTGATACATTAAGCCAAGAGGCTAATACACCAAAAAAGCCGGTTGTTGAGAAAGTAAAAGCAGATGACTCTCAAGTACTGGGCAGTGAATCAACAAAGCCCGCACAGCAGCCTAATAGTAAAGCTGATAAAGCACAGGCTGTTGCGCAAGCTGAGCAAGCAGTCACACAAGCGAAAGAAGCACTCACAGCAAGGCAACAAGCCAAAGCAAAACAGTCGCGTGAATCACTTGCTGTTGTTGAGCAATTAGTAAACGCTTACAACGCGCGTAACATTGAAGAATTTATTCGCATGTATGATGAAGATGTTGAGTTTTATATTTTCCCGAATGAGCTATTATTTAAAGGCAAAGAAAAACTAATAGCACGTTATGGCATTATGTTTAAAAAACTTAAGTGTCTGCGCTCATCACCAATTAAGCGTATTGTGCATGGTGATATTGTAATAGACCATGAGCTATCAGAAACCTGCTCAACGGATGCGAACGTTATAGATAAACGTTCAGAGCTTATTTCAAGTTATCAGATCAAAGATGGTAAAGTGGTTAGGGTTTTATTTTTTAGGTAATTATTAATTATGCAGCTAAGTGACGAGAAAAAAATTCGTGTAATGTATCGAGTAGAACCAGGCTGCTTAGGCCCTGATGGCGTAGACCACATTGAAGACTTTTGTCGCTTTGCGAACAAGCACATTAAATCGCCTTATTATGCGCAGTTATTATTTTTACCCCGATACGACAAGCAAAAAGATGAGCGTCAATATAGCGTTAAAAACCGCAATTTATCTCAGGTGCAGGCTAAAGCGTACTTAAATCATTTTGAAATTGACATAGAAGACTTTGAAGAGCAGCTCGACGAGCTGCTCTCTAAATCAATAGATTTATACTTTAAACGCTAGGCTTCATTTGAAACAATAGCATTAAAGCTTTCGTTATCATGTAGGCTGGCAAAAGCACTTTCGTGAAGTAGCTCGTTTCGCAAATTAGGCGAGTACTCAAGCGACATTTTTATATCAGCTAAGGCATCTGCATGTTCATGGGTTAAAGCATATGCACAGGCTCTTTGCCAGTAGGCATAACCATAATCACTGTCTATATCAATAGCTTGATTACAAAGCTCAATAGCTTGCTCAGTCTCATTTAGCTCTAATAACGCATCCGCTTTATAGGCTATGGCTTCTACATCTTCTGGTTTACGTTTTAAAATTTCATCGAATATTTCAATTTTATTAGCAATATCACTTTCTAGGTTGGCTCGCATCCATAACGAATGAACTTCGTTGGTGATCGATATACGTTCTTGGTTACTGAGTATTTCTTCAGAGCGAACTCGCAGTTTTTCTTCTAAAATTTTCAAGCGGTCTTCGTACTCGTCAGTAATCACACTAACTCGTGTATTTACTATATCTTCTACTTTATTTTTTACATCACGTAGTGAATTCCAGCCCACCAATACTAAAATAGAAGCGGTGGCGGTGATAATAAAAAATACATTGTTAATCGTGTCGGTTGTGTAAGTTAGCGCCCTATCAGCGGTATCTAACTGAGCATGAGTGACCTGTTTGGTTAAGTCTTCACGCAGTTTTTGTTGATCTTGGCGTACCGACTTTAATTCGTCGAGAATATAACGCTCAAGTAATGGTTTATACATTGGCTCTTTTAGCTGCGCTAATTCACGTTGCTGTTGCTCATCCAAGGTCGCGGTGTTTTTATCAGCAGCTTGCACTGCAGATGAAGCACCTATAAAAACAATAAATAGTAAAAAATAAAAACGCATTGATATGCCTAGTTAAAAAATTAATTAATCGCTTCGCTAACTTTAACATGCGCACATCATTGGTACTAGGGTGAGTATAGAGAAGCTGGTATTAACTTGGGTGGCAGTAATTATAGGCAAAAAAAACCAGCCCAAAGTGGGCTGGAAAAAACTACATCAACATCTCAGGGAACAATAGGAGATAGGGCCTAGTGTATGTGTCACTACCTGAATTTTTACTTAACTAAATTCAAATAGTTAAAAGAAAGAAGAAATAAAGGTGCATAAATAATTTATACACCTTTTATAACTATAATTTCATGGCGAAGGGGGGTATTCCACTGTGCACTTAAGATAACCTAAGTCACTTTCAAACCCTTCAGCATACATTACGTGGCTATTTTTAATAACGATCATCTAATTTATAAAAAGTTTTAATATTCATTTGCTGGCAGCATCATCATATTTATAAATGATTGTAATCGTTTTAAAGCATCGCCTTGCTCTAGCGTATCAAAGCAGCTACACGTATATTGAATAAGTAGAGACCATACACGTCATTCATTTAATGGCAATAAAATAACAGCGCTCCCAACTGGTGAATACCAAAAGCAGTAAGCATGGGCGTTTTTATTTATACTTAAAAAGGAGCTCAATATGGATAATCCTAAAGCGGGTAAATGCCCGGTTATGCATGGCAGTAATACCACAACTGAAAACACCAATACAGATTGGTGGCCAAACTCACTGAATTTAGACATTCTTCATCAGCACGATAGTAAAACCAGCCCTTACGATAACGACTTTAATTACGCCGACGCTTTTAACTCATTGGATTTAGAGGCGCTTAAAACCGACCTAAAAAACTTAATGACCCAAAGCCAACCGTGGTGGCCAGCTGATTGGGGGCACTATGGTGGCCTGATGATCCGTATGGCATGGCATGCTGCGGGCTCGTATCGTTTAGCGGATGGCCGAGGCGGTGGCGGTACGGGTAATCAACGTTTTGCTCCACTTAACTCATGGCCTGATAATGCTAACCTCGACAAAGCTCGCCGTTTGCTGTGGCCAATTAAAAAGAAATACGGCAATAAGCTTTCATGGGCTGATCTGATGATTTTAGCCGGTAATATGGCGTATGAATCAATGGGACTTAAAACCTTTGGCTTTGCTGGCGGACGAGAAGATATTTGGCATCCAGAAAAAGACGTTTACTGGGGCGCAGAAAAAGAATGGTTGGCCCCAAGTGATGAGCGATATAGCCAGGTTGATAAACCCGATACCATGGAAAACCCATTAGCAGCAGTTCAAATGGGCTTAATTTATGTAAACCCAGAAGGGGTTAATGGCAAGCCCGATCCGCTTAAAACCGCAGATCAAGTCCGCGAAACCTTTGCCCGCATGGCTATGAACGACGAAGAAACCGCAGCACTCACCGTTGGTGGCCACACTGTTGGTAAAACTCACGGTAACGGTAAAGAAGAAAACTTAGGCCCAGAGCCAGAAGCTGCCGACGTACACGAGCAAGGCCTTGGTTGGAATAACCATAAAACTCGTGGCATTGGCCGCGATACCATGACCTCAGGTATTGAGGGCGCATGGACAACCTACCCAACTAAATGGGATAACGGCTATTGTAAATTGTTACTCAATTACGAATGGGAGTTAACAAAAAGCCCTGCCGGTGCTCATCAGTGGGAGCCGGTTAATATTAAAGAAGAAGATAAGCCCGTTGATGTGGAAGACTCATCAATTCGTTTAAACCCAATAATGACCGATGCCGACATGGCAATGAAGCTCGACCCTGCATATCGTAAAATTATTGAGCGTTTTAATGACGATTTTGAGTATTTTACTGACGTATTTGCTCGCGCATGGTTTAAGTTAACCCACCGTGATTTAGGGCCAAAATCGCGCTATTTAGGTGCCGATGTACCAAGCGAAGATTTAATTTGGCAAGATCCAATTCCAACGGTTGATTACACCTTAAGCGACGCTGAAATAACCGACTTAAAAGCGAAGCTACTTAATTGTGGACTAAGTGAAACCGACTTAATTAATACCGCATGGGACAGCGCACGTACTTATAGAGGCTCCGATCACCGTGGTGGTGCTAATGGCGCTCGTATTCGCCTTGCTCCGCAAAATAACTGGCAAGGTAACGAGCCTGCGCGCTTAGCCAAGGTGCTTAGCGCACTTGAAACACTGCAAGCGAGTTTAACTAAGCCTGTTAGTATGGCTGATTTAATTGTACTTGGCGGCACCGCTGCAGTAGAGCAAGCCGCTAAAAAGGCCGGGGTTGATGTAACCGTACCATTTGCCCCAGGGCGTGGCGATGCAACTGATGATATGACCGACGCAGAGTCATTCGAGCCATTAGAGCCAATTCATGATGGTTTTAGAAACTGGTTGAAAAAAGACTACGCTGTATCCGCCGAGGAGCTATTACTGGAGCGCAGCCAATTAATGGGCTTAACCGCACCAGAAATGAGCGTGTTACTAGCTGGTATGCGCGTACTGGGCACTAACTATGGCAATAGTGAGCATGGCGTATTTACCGACAACGTAGGCGTACTGAGTAACGACTTCTTTGTTAATTTAACCGACATGAACAACCGCTGGGAACCTGCAAGCAAAGGCGAGTACAACATAATTGACCGTGCAAGCGGTAAAACTAAATATACGGCTACGCGGGTTGATTTAGTGTTTGGTTCAAACTCAATCCTACGTGCATTGGCGGAGTTTTATGCTCAAGACGATAACAAAACCCGTTTTGTACACGACTTTATAAATGCATGGGTAAAAGTAATGAACGCCGATAGGTTTGATATTAAATAAACCTGAGTAATATTTAAAAAGGAGCAGTAATGCTCCTTTTTTTATTATTTGAAAGTTACGAGCTGTGGGCAACGTGCTGCGAGGCGCGAGTTAGTGCTAAAATCTGAAACCTTTATCCTTTAACCTACTCTTTCAGCGCAGCGCCTCATAGCCCTCTTTGTGCATAATTCACTAAAAGCTATTTGAACACAGAGAAGCGAATGAGAGTAAATGAGAAGACAACGGGCTTCGAGCTGCGAGGCGCGGGTAAAATGCAGCGCCTCATAACCTCTGTGGTGAATAAATCACTTAAAAATTATTTGCACAAACAGCAAAGAATGAGTGCAAATGAGCAAAAAACACAGCCTTTCTTTACTCTTTTATAAATAAACTACCAAGCACAATTCTGCCGAACCCCGAACCCCAGACACAAAAAAACGGCGCTTAAACAAGCACCGCTTTTAAAATGGTTTAGGCTATTTCTTTAACCTTTAACCTTTAACCTTTAACCTAGCTCTTAAGCTACTTTATTTTCTTCGCAGCTTGCTAGGTATTCGTCAAACGTACCTTGGAAGTCAATCACTTGCTTGTCTTTAATATCAACAATACGCGTTGCTAGTGACGATACAAACTCACGGTCATGGCTTACAAAAATAAGTGTGCCTTTAAAGTCTTTTAGGGCATTGTTAAGCGCTTCAATGGCTTCCATATCCATGTGGTTTGTTGGTTCATCCATTATTAGTACGTTAACGTCTTGCATCATTAACTTACCGAATAACAAACGGTTTTTCTCACCACCTGAACAGTTACGCGCTTTCTTATTTGAATCGTCTGCGGTAAATAATAAACGCCCTAACATGCCTCGAACCATTAAATCGTTGTGTTTAGCAGTGCGCCACTGCGACATCCAATCAAATAAAGTTAAGTCGTTATCAAAGTCTTTGCTGCTGTCTTGTGGGCAGTAACCAAAGGTCGCGTTTTCTGACCATTTAACTTCACCGTGTAAACTTTCAAGCTCGTTAACTAAACAACGTAAAAAGGTGGTTTTACCCACACCGTTTTCGCCGATAACCGCAAGCTTTGCACCCGCTTCAAGCAATAAGTCGCCGCCGGTAAATAATGTTTCACCGTCAAACCCATGGCCAAGTTTGGTTAGCTCAAGCGCTTGGCGATACATTTTTTTGCCTTCGTCAAAGCTCAGTGACGGGCTCATACGGCTTGATGCTTTAACTTCATCAAGCTTAATTTTGTCCATTTTTTTAGCGCGCGAGCTGGCTTGTTTTGCTTTAGAGGCATTAGCACCAAAACGGTTAACAAAGTCTTGCAGCTCGTCTATTTCAGCGCTTTTTTTCGCGTTTTCAGCTAATAACTGTTCGCGTTGTAAGCCTGAGGCTTCAAGGTACTTTTCGTAGTTACCTGGGTAAATACGCAGCTCGCCGTAATCAATATCGGCCATGTGCGTACATACCGAGTTTAAAAAGTGACGGTCATGGGAAATAATAATCATGGTACATTTACGTTGGTTAAGCTCATTCGCAAGCCACGTAATAGTATGAATGTCCAAGTTATTGGTTGGCTCATCTAGTAGCAAAATGTCAGGATTAGCAAATAGTGCCTGTGCTAACAGCACACGCAATTTCCAACCAGGGGCTACGTTCGCCATTAAACCATAATGAAATTCTTTATCGATACCTGCATCAAGTAGTATTTCTTCTGCGCGGCTTTCTGCGGTGTAACCGTCCATTTCAGCAAAAACGCTTTCAAGCTCGGCCACTTTCATGCCGTCTTCTTCGCTCATTTCAGGCAACGAGTAGATACGGTCGCGCTCTTGTTTTACTTTCCAAAGCTCAACGTCGCCCATAATTACCGCGTCAACTACGCTGTATTGTTCAAACGCAAACTGATCTTGGCTTAGGTTACCTAATTTTAGCCCTGGCGTAATAGACACATTACCTGCACTAGGCGTAAGCGCACCGCTTAAAATTTTCATAAATGTCGACTTGCCGCAGCCGTTAGCGCCAATTAAACCGTAACGGTTACCGTTACCAAATTTAGCTGAAATGTTTTCAAACAACGGCTCTGCGCCAAACTGCATCGTAATATTTGCGGTGGAGATCAAAAAAAGTAATCCTAGAAAATTAATGGCAGGGTTAAGCTGCAGCAAGGTGCCGCATAAATAAACAAGCGATAGAGTAAATAATAGGCCGCGAATTATACAGATCCACGCCCAAAGATGAAAGGTAAAAGAATAAAGCTTAAAAGCTATAACCGCTGATAAATAGCGTGTATGTTGCTTTTATTTTGCTTAATTAACTCATTTATAGTTTGTAACTCGACTTGGTTAATGGTTTTTTTACTCAACATTAAATGAATCGAACTCTTATTAATGTCCGCCATATTAGGAACAGGCTCAACGCTTGGATGTTGGTTTATAAAATATTGTGCAGCTACTTCGTCTTCTATTGCATAATCAACCCTGTTTTTATTGAGCATTGCAAAGCGTTTATCGGCTGTGGGCATCATAATAACGTGAGCGGGGTGGTCTTGTTTAAATTGCGCAAATGCAGCGCCATAATAACCACCACGGCCAATAGCGAGCGTTAAATCTCTATAAAAAATATCGTTTAGGTTCGTTATATCGGGCGAGTCGCTGTATTTGTATACACGCATTATTTCATCGCGATAAGTATCGCTAAAATAGGCATAACTTTGTCTATCAGGGGTTATGCTGGCTGCAAAAACAATATCAATACGGCCTTCTTTTAACTCTTCAAAAGCACGAGCAGAAGTAGGCAGCAACATAAACTTTAAACAAAAAGGTGAGCCGTTAAAAATCGTATTTACCACATCAATTTCAACGCCGGTTAAATTGTTATTAACTGCCACCACATAAGGCGGCCAGTTGCGTTCATTAGTACCCACTTTAAGTGTTTTGGCACAGGCAAATACCTTAAAACTACCAATTATTAGTAATACAACAAAAGCGAGTCTTAGCATTTTATTACTCTAAAGAATGACTACAACTAAGTATACACTAGCTGGCAGATTTATCCCGCTTGTAATAAATAAAGAGCGCGCAGTGCAGGTAGCCCAGTAAAAACAAATGCGGGGACTTAAGGGGTCGACACTAACTTAACGCTTGATAGCTTATAACGGCTTGAATAAGCGTTTATTCAAGCCGTTAGATTGCAGGGTAAATAACAACCATGTTTCATATAACTTTAATATTTTCAAAGATGTAGAGTTAATAGGTAAAAGTGTAAATAACATTGGTTTATAGCAGTTAAACAGTGCTTTTTTGTAATAAAAACATACTACTTAGGGCGTATATATTGCCGTAGCTCTATATTTTTAAATGTTGATACTGTAGATTAGTTATAAATGAATGCCAGATTAATAAATAAACCAAGGAGCGGTGAATTTAGTGCCTACTAAAACACTCAATTACTATAATCAACATGCACAAACTTTTAGCGACTCAACGCTTAATGTTGATATGTCGGCGCTTTACGCTGAGTTTTTACCGCTTATCACTAAACACGGCCATATTTTAGATGCTGGGTGTGGCAGTGCCCGCGATGCTATGTATTTTAAACAGCAAGGTTTTACTGTTAGCGCGTTTGATGCAAGCGAAAATATTGCAAAGTTAGCCAGTAATCACTTACAACAAAATGTAGAGGTAAAAGCCTTTCAGCAGCTTAATTGTACAAATATGTACGACGGCATTTGGTGCTGCGCCAGTTTATTGCATGTGCCAAAAGTAGAGTTACCACCGGTGTTTTTAAAGCTGCAAAATGCCCTAAAACCAAACGGTGTTTTGTATGTGTCGTTTAAATACGGCACGCAAGAACGCGTGCATAACGGCCGTGAATTTACCGATTTAAATGAAGATGGCCTAACCGCGCTAATTACCCACCACACCGAGCTTAAAATACTAAAACAATGGCAAACGGTTGACCAACGCCCAGAGCGCGAGAGTGAAGTATGGCTCAATGCCCTAATTAAAGCAGTGCCGGTTTTATGATTGGCGCAATGCAGCAGCAACTCGACTTTATCGCCTATATTCAGCGCATGCTGGTTGAGGGCGAATTCACCGCAACTTATAAATATGCACTATTACATGCAATTGCTGATATTTGCGTAGAGCATCAAAATGAAGACCAGAGTGCGCCAATGGAAATAAAAATCGACACGTTAGTCGATAAATTTATTCAACTTTATTGGAACCACTCAATGCCTTACGCTGCGTCTAACGATATTGTTACTAATACTGAAGACATGCTGTTAAAGCAAAATAGCCCTAGCCAAGCAAAGTTCATCACCGAAATATTTAAGCTACAAAATTCGGGTGTTAAAAGCTATAACGCGTTTAAAAATTGTCAGCAATATAGCAACGTAATTCGATCTTTAAGAGAAACATTCACTAAGGGCCCTCTTTGGCGGTTACAGCTACTTTCGGGTAAAGCAGAGTGTTTTTTATACCCCCATATACTTTTAGGTAAAAGCAGAGAGCCCAAGCGAATTGTTTTAAATGCTGGTATAGCTCAGTGTTTTAGGCGTTTTTACGATTTAGTTGTGCATCTTAGTGTTACTGAATGGATAGAAAAAGTACAAACTATAAAAGCGAACCAAACACTATTAGGATCGCAAAGCCAGCTTCAAGAGTTCTTGTTTGGCAGTAATAGAGCTGCGTTAAAGGTGGTCACTCCACTATTGATAGATATTCAAAACGGGCTTTGCTTTTACTGCCAAAAGCCAATGAATTTAAAAAACGAAAAAGAACCCAAAAAAACACCACAGATCGACCACTTTATTCCTTTTAAGCGCTACCCAAACGACTTGGCACATAACTTTGTTGCTGCGCATGCTGATTGTAATAATAATAAGCGAGACCACCTCGCAGCTTTTGTTCACCGCGACCGCTGGCTAGAACAAAACCTTGATATTCATAAAGCCGAAATAACGAATAAACTGCAACCTTACTTTTATTGCGATGCAGATAAATCGCTTGCAGTAAGCAATTGGGCGTATCAGGTTGCCGAATCAAGCAGTGCTAAATTATGGCTTGGCAAAAACAGTTTCGAACAAGCAAAACCAACTGCTGAGTTGTTTACGTTCCCAAATGCATCACAACCTGAGTTAAATCAAGTTGCTAAGCCCGAAGTTAGTTTAAAATCAACTGATAACGCATTAAAGCTGCCGTATTTCCCCAACATTAAAATTGCCTGTGGGCATTTTAAAACAGGGGATGAAAACGATATGGAATTGATGGATGCACCACTTGGCGCGGGCAAGCTCGACCCGCAAGTGCATTTTTTAGCGCACGCATCGGGTAACTCAATGAATGGCGGTAAACACCCAATACTTGATGGTGATTTACTACTACTTGAGCTTATAACACCCGATAAAGCAGGATCGCTACGCGGCCAAATAGTGGCGATAGAGCGAGATGATATAGGCGGGGAAGGGCAGTATTTACTGCGCAAAGTTAATAAGTTATCTAACGGGCAATACGAGCTAATTGCTCAAAACCCTGATTACGAAATAATGATTGCAGATGAAAGCATGCGAACGTTCGCACGGTTTAAGCAAGTGGTTGCAGAATAGTTTGTCGTCGCGCTTTAACTTGTAGGCGCGGAGCTTGCTCGCGCGAAAAGCGCAGGTTTTTCTTGATGAAGTTTGCGGCGTTTAAAAGTGATGATTTGGTATTTTGATTCAGGGATTAGTAACCTCTATTCGAGGTTTTATCGCGTTGGCGATGACAACCAAAGGGCGGCTGCCGCCGACCGCCCTTTGGAATCCCACGGCGCACCCGAGGATCACACTTGTTCCTCAAGTTAAAAATTGATGTGAACATAAACGCCGTGTATTCGCCATCCATGGCGAAGTCACGGCTTAACTTGCATCCATGCAAGTGATTACTCATCAATTTATAACTTTCGGGTGTGATCACGGGGGAATTGGAGTGTGTTGGTAGATTGGTGTTTATGAATGAGGGCGGGAGTTTACCTCGCGCTTTTGGCTTGTATACGTAGCTTGCTCGCGCGAAAAGCGAAGCTTTTAAATTTGTAGGCTTTAGCCATGACAAATTCATTAAAAGAATCGAAGAGCTGGTTACTGCAATTTAACTGTTTCATTATTTTGTATTTTATACAAGCAAAAATTGACGCTATTAAAAGTTAAAATCAAGCACTTTTATGCATTATAAAGTAAGTAAATTATCGGGAATATGCAGTAAAGCGTATTAAGAATTTCAATAATAAAAAGGAAAATGAGATGCCAAATGTAAATTTGGATGCGTTGATCTCAAGAGAAGATTTTGAAGTCATCGAAACCAACTCCAGAGCCTCATCATTTAATCAAAATGTTAGTGTAAAAGATTTAGAAAAAGGTGAGTTTTTCTATGCTGGCCTAAGAAAGCCAGATTTTCAAAGGGAAACTTCTGACTGGACGGATGATCAACTTTGCGAATTCATTCAAAGCTTTATTGATGGTGATTTAATACCAGCTGTTATATTGTGGAATTCAGGTCCTTACAACTTCGTTATTGATGGAGCCCATAGGCTTGGGGCATTGATAGCGTGGATAAACGATGACTATGGGGATGGTGCTATCTCAAAGCAATTTTTCAATGATGAGATTGATGAAGAGCAGCGTGATATTGCAAATAAAACCCGAGAAAAAATTAAAAATACAGTTAAATCTTATAGTGAATATAAAAAAGCTACGGCTGATAGCAAGAATACTGAACGTGAAATATTGGAAAAAGCTCTTAGCCTAGGCCGTACTTCTATTCAATTGCAGTGGGTAAGCGGTGGAGCAGAAAAAGCCGAACAGTCGTTTTTTAAAATAAACCAAAAAGCATCTAAGATAAATGATACGGAGATCGAACTTCTTCAATCAAGAAGAAAAGCATTTGCTATAGCCTCTCGAGCTATAATGAGAGCTGGCGCAGGGCATCAATATTGGTCAAAATTTGAGTCTTCGTTAATGAAAGAGATTGAAGACATTGCCAAGGAAATAAATGGGTTAATTTTTCAACCTAAGATATCTGGTGCTATTAGGACATTAGACTTACCCTTAGTTAAAAAATATAACTCCCCTCAAACTAATAGTTTTATTTTTGATTTGGTAAAAAAATGTAACGGAGTTCCTAATAACACAAAGAAAATAGATGATGATCCTGATGGCAAGTTGACAGTTACGTATCTGAAAAACACCAGGAAGTTCCTAAGAAGAATAAACTCTTCTCATCCATCATCACTAGGCTTACATCCTCTAGTTTATTTCTATAACAAACGTGGTAATCATATTTATTCAGCAATCTTAGCTTGGGTGGATATTGTTAAGGAGATAGAGAAGTCACCTCAATCATTAAAGTCCTTTTGTTTCATTCGTAATGACTTAGAAAAGCTCTTAATTAAGTATAAACACTTTATCTCAGGGGTTAATGCAAAATATGGTAGTGGTACAAAGAGTTACAAGCATATAATTAAAGTAACAATGTTGATAATCAACTTGTTGCAAAAGCAGGAATCGGAAAATACCATTGTTAGTATGATATTGGATGAGTATAAATTTCTAACTAAAGATGATGACATAAATGTCAAGTCGTTGAGGTTCTCAACGGATATTAAATCCCAGATTTACATCCAAGAAGCTTTGCCTAAAAGTAGCACATGCTCATATTGTAATGGTTTTATTCATCAAAACTCTATCTCATTCGATCATATTGTGAGAAAACAAGGTAAGCGTCCGGCAATCCACACCTAGCTTTTGATATTCCAAGGCAGTAAATCATCGATTTGGCAACCCGGTTTGCAG
>NZ_JASDDF010000021.1:0-86480 GCF_030407535.1 Pseudoalteromonas sp. APC 3224
CTATATTTTTATTTGTTACACTTTAAATATGGTACTTAAATGTAGTTAACGTGAAGTTATTTGTATTTAAAGTTAAACAAAGTTCGGTATTTCACTATTTTAATTTAAGACTGAAAAGAGTATTTCATAAATATTGAATAAGGGTAAAAACGACCTGTAATTTTCATTTTTATGACGAATTTATATTTTAAAAATGTCAGGATAATCTAGGGAAGTTGCTGATAAATCACTTAAAATTAAGAGTTCTAGCATATAACAGGATAGACCTGATATTGCTTGGAATTTAAAAATAATAAAGGTATCGTAGAATAAAACTACCTCTCACTTTAACTTAAATTGCAGGATATAATCGCGTTATGTCAGATTTTCGTGAACAAGCACTACATTACCATGCCCATCCCGTTCCAGGTAAAATCAGTATTGAGCTGACCAAGCCCGCTGAGACGGTTAAAGACCTCGCGCTCGCATATAGCCCAGGTGTTGCAGAACCTGTTCGTGAAATTGCCGCTGATCCAGCAAATGCTTATAAGTATACTGGTAAAGGAAATATGGTTGCGGTTATTACTAACGGCACCGCAATTTTAGGCTTAGGTAATTTAGGCCCTCTAGCCTCAAAACCAGTAATGGAAGGCAAAGCATTATTATTTAAACGTTTTGCAGGCCTAGATTCAATTGATATAGAAGTTAAGCACCGCACAACCGAAGACTTTATCAACACGGTTGCGAATATTGCAGATACGTTTGGTGGTATCAACCTAGAAGATATTAAAGCGCCAGAATGTTTTGAGATAGAAAAAGCACTTATAGAACGTTGCAGCATTCCTGTGTTTCATGATGATCAACATGGTACGGCAATTGTAACGGCTGCGGGTATGCTAAATGCGCTAGAAGTACAAGGTAAAGCAATTGAAGATGCGATTATCGTGTGTTTAGGTGCCGGCGCTGCAGCTGTTGCCTGTATGGAGCTTTTAATTAAGTGTGGCGCACTGCGTGAACATATTTATATGTTAGACCGTAAAGGTGTTATTCATACACGTCGTGATGACTTAAATGAATATAAGCAATTATTTGCAAACAACACGGATAAACGTACTTTACAGGACGTAATTGAAGATGCCGATGTGTTTGTTGGTGTATCAGGCCCTAATTTATTAGCCGCCGATGATTTGAAGTTAATGGCTGACCGCCCAGTTGTATTTGCATGTTCAAACCCCGATCCTGAAATTGATCCGCAATTAGCACATGCTGCACGCAACGATCTTATTATGGCGACTGGCCGCTCTGATTATCCGAACCAAGTTAACAACGTACTTTGTTTTCCATTTATTTTCCGCGGCGCACTAGATGTACGCGCAAGTGAAATAAACGATGAAATGAAAATAGCTGCTGTAGAGGCAATTCGCAGTATTGCTAAAGAGCCAGTTCCGGCTGAAGTATTGACTGCTGCAGGTATCGATAAATTAGAGTTTGGTGCTAAATATATTATACCAAAACCTATGGATCCGCGCTTACTGCCTCGTATCGCCAAAGCCGTTGCTCAAGCTGCAGTTGATTCGGGTGTGGCACAAATTGATATGCCAGAAAATTACATGGCGTAATTTTAAGTGTAAATTAACGCAAAAAAACCTCAGCATTTGCTGAGGTTTTTTTATAACACAGATAAAGAAATTTAGTCTTCATTTAAAATAGGCACTTCTAGTCCCATTTCTTGCATTATTTTCTTCACCTCTTCAGGTACTTTTTCTGCGTTGTCTTTACGTAGATCATCATCATTAGGTAGCGGTTGCCCTGTAAACGCATGCAAGAATGCTTCGCATAAAAGCTCACTATTTGTTGCATGGCGTAAGTTGTTTATTTGACGACGGGTACGCTCGTCGGTTAATACTTTTAATACATTTAGCGGGATCGAAACGGTGATCTTTTTTACTTGTTCGGATTTTTTCCCGTGTTCTGCGTATGGGTGAATATATTCACCATTCCATTTAGCCATAAGATGTATCGTTGCCTCAGATTATAAATTGCTCACACAGCATCAAAGCGTGTAAATATGCGTGAAATTCTATCGGTTTAAAAAAGATAGTCAAATACTAGTTATTTAGCTATCTAGACATTTAAATGTTTTGACATCTTAAACTGCATGCGCTACCTTTTAGACGTCTAAACATCCAAAATAGTAAAGGTGACGAAAATGAGTGAAAAAAATAAGGCAACAATTGCTGTTCGTACTGGAATAGAAGCCGATAAACAGCATGGTGCGGTTGTTCCACCGCTTTATTTATCAACCACTTACTCATTTGCTGACTTTGATACCAAGCGCCAATATGATTATGGCCGCAGTGGTAATCCTAATCGTGACATTTTGGCTGAGGCGCTCACTGAACTTGAAGGCGGGGCTAAAGGCATAATTACCGCAACGGGCATGGCGGCTGTTCACTTAACAACCCAATTATTAAATAGTGACGATACATTAGTGATCCCTCACGATTGCTATGGGGGCAGTTATCGTTTATTTACTTCACTGGAAAAACGCGGCTTATTAAAGCTAGAAGTGGTCGATTTCACTAAAAGCGAAAGCTTATCGCAAATTCTTGCTATTAAACCTAAGCTGATCTGGATTGAAACACCGAGTAATCCAATTTTACGATTAACTGATATTAAAGCAGTTACCGATATTGCTAAGCAGTGCGGTGCACTGGTTGCTGCCGATAACACATTTTTATCGCCGGCTTTGCAAAATCCGATTAAATTTGGTGCTGATATTGTGGTTCACTCAACTACTAAATATATCAATGGTCATTCAGATGTTGTTGGGGGGGCGGTTATTGCAGCAACCGCTGAGCTTGGTGAAGAACTGGCATGGTGGGCAAATAATATTGGCATTACTGGAGCGCCATTTGATAGCTATTTAACTCTCAGAGGTTTGCGCACGTTAAACGTGCGTTTGAGGCAACACCAAGAAAACGCACTCGCTATTGCACAGTATCTAGAAAACTCCCCGTTTGTTGCTCAGGTTTACTATCCAGGTCTTGAATCACATCCACAACATGCGCTTGCTAAGGCGCAGCAGTTTGGCTTTGGTGCAATGGTTAGTTTTGATATCAAAGGCGATATAAACGATGCTGCAGCGTTTTTAACGCGCTTAAATGAATTTAGTTTGGCGGAATCATTAGGCGGAGTTGAAAGTTTGATTTGTCACCCCGCAACCATGACCCATGCAGGCATGGAGGCGACTGCTCGTGCAGAAGCTGGGGTGGGTGATACGCTTATTCGTATTTCGGTGGGTATAGAAGATGCAAAAGACTTACTTGCTGATTTAGACAGGGTATTTAATTTGGTTCGCCCCGGGCAAGCAGATAATGCTTTAGCTGCAAAAAATGGTGCCAGTGAGTCATTTGGCTCAGCGAAACTAAACGCGGCGCATCCGGCGTTATGGTAGTGCCTACCAATTTTGAAAATATAAAACATGAAGTCGAGTTGGTATTAACATGGTAAATCAGGTTCATAAATTTGGTGGTTCGAGTTTAAGCTCAGCGGATCGCTTTAAAAGTGTCGCAAATATTATTTTAACTCATGCTCAAGCAGGGGATTGTGTGGTGGTATCTGCTGCGGGTAAAACCACCGATACCTTGGTTAAATTGTGGCAAAGCTTTCAACAGCAAGATACCCAAGCGATTGCTGACATTATTTTATTAATAAGTAATCATCAATCTTCGCTAATTGAACAATTGCTTATAGCCAATGCTAAGCATGAAGCACTCAATATACTTGCCACTGAGCTAAGCATTATTACTCAGCAGGCTAAGCAAAACATATTAACTGAAGCGTGGCTATTAGCTCATGGCGAATTATGGTCTGCAAGGCTATTAAGCGCTTACTTAGGGCAACTTAACGTTAGTGCTTGCGCTCTGGACGCTAGGCAGTTATTCATATTAGACGCAGGGCAGCTACAGCATGCTAATAATCAGCAGCAGTGCTTAAAAGCCATAGATACAAGCAAAATTAATGTCGTTACAGGGTTTATTGCGGCTAATTTACAATATGAAACCGTGACCTTAGGGCGAAATGGTAGTGATTACAGTGCTACTTTATTAGCACGATATTGCAATGCTAAAAAAGTGTCTATTTGGACTGACACTCAAGGTGTTTTTAGTACTGATCCGCGTAAGGTCGCTAATGCGATTAAGTATGCGCGGGTGTGCCGCGAACAAGCTAATTTATTGGCTAGACTAGGTAACCCCGTACTACATGCTAAAACATTATCGCCATTAAAAGGGACCGATATAGAGTTAATTGTTCGCAGTAGTTACGATCTTCAAGGCAGCCATACCGAAATAGTTAAATTAGGAATGAGTAAACAAAAGCGCTTTTTAACCACGATTAACAATGTGGATTTACTTACTGTTGATGACTTGAGTGAAGGCGAGGTAGCGCATGTTAGTCAGCTTATTCAGCATAGTTTGCATCACTTTGAACATGCGGGCGAAATTTACTTGGTAGTCCCTGCGTCGGCGACATATCAGGTGGTTAATTATTTTGCTGGCCGCGCCAACATTAGTGAGTCTAACTTAAATGGGGTTGCAATTATTGCATCAGAGCAAGATATAGCGACGCTCGGTGAGCAGAGTGCCGCTGTACTTCAAGCGCAATCAATCCATCCTAGGTTTACTCATTTTGATAAAGGTTATACGTTATTATTAACCGATCAGGTACTTGAGAGTGATGTGCTGAGCTTACTGCATGATAAATTGATCAATAAAGCGCAAGAAATAGCTTTAATTATTGCAGGGCTTGGTAATGTGGGTACCGAATTTATGCGCCAACTACCAGCACAACTAGCCCGTTTATCATCAGGTTTTAACGTTAAGTTAGTAGCATTACTGCGCTCAGAGCAGATGCTGGTTAATGCCAATGGGTTAGATTGTGAGAGCTGGCAACAGCAATGGGAAAACCATGCAAGCCCCTATCAGCAAGCTGATTTGTTGTCATACATTGATACGCTTGAGTATGAACATAAGGTAGTGATTGATATTACCGCCAGTGAATATTTTAGCCAGCTTTATAGCAAATTTGTGGAATTAAATTGTCACTTAATTAGTGCTAATAAATACGCAGGCACAGCTCCGCTGAGCTGGTATCAAGCATTACGTGAAGATTTGGCACAGCGCGGCTTACATTGGCGTTATAATGCCAGTGTGGGAGCCGGATTACCGATTAACTTTGCACTGGCCGATTTGCAAAACAGTGGCGATAAAATAACGCGTATAGAAGGCGTGTTTTCTGGCACGCTGTCATGGTTATGTAGTATGTATGATGGTAGCAAGGCATTTTCAGATTTAGTGCTTGAAGCACAAGCTTTGGGGTTCACCGAACCTGATCCGCGAGAAGATTTATCTGGCCGAGATATGCAACGCAAGTTGCTTATTTTGGCGCGTGAATTAGGTATTGAATTGGAACTTGGTGACATTTCTTTATCGGCATTGATGCCCGATGAGCTAAGTGCGGGCAGTTGGAATGACTTTGTTGATAACAAGGCTAGTTTAGATACGTTTATCAAGCAGCACTTCGAAGCGGCTTTGCAACAAAATGCTGCACTGTGTTATACCGGATTGCTAGAGTTTAAAAACAGCAAGCTAAACGCTAAGGTAGGAATTGCCTATGTACCAAAAAGCGAAGCGGTTGCTAATTTAACACCTGGCGATAATATTTTTGTGATTAATACTCAGTGGTATAACCAAAACGCATTAGTGATACAAGGCCCCGGTGCGGGTAAAGAAGTGACCGCAGCTGGCGTGCACTCTGACTTATACTGGTTGGTACAAAATATTAGTTAGACCATCAAAAAGGCCGCAAATTAGCGGCCTTTTTGATGTTCGCTATATTTAAAATAGCTCTTCTTCAGTTTTAGTGTTTTCTTCAAATATATCATTTGGTTGTGATAACACATACTTGGTGGGAGCGGTGCCTTTTTCAAAGTATTCAAAACGGCTGGTGTAATCGTTTTTATGACTTAATAGCCCCGTTTCTAAGTCAATACGAATAGAAACCAACCCTTCAGGCGGTTCGATAGGTGCCGCAGGTTTACCATCCAGTGCGACTCTCATAAAATCCACCCATGCAGGCTGAGCTGTTTTAGCACCTGATTCTGCGCCTGATATTTGCCCACTTCCTAAGTTATTGTTATAGGTTGAGCGTCCCAACGTATTACCAGGGTTATCAAAGCCAACCCAAACAGAGGTCATCACATCGCGATTAAAGCCGCTAAACCAAGTATCTACAGAGTCATTCGTGGTGCCTGTTTTACCTGACAGATCGCGACGTTTTAGCGCTTGTGCACGCCATCCTGTGCCACTCCAACCTGTTTTATGAGACCAGCTACCACCCCCCCAAATTGCGCTGTTCATAGCACTGGCAATTAAAAATGCATTTTGTTTAGATATAATCTGCGGCGCGCAATTTGGTGCTACTTGCTCACTTAGCATTAGCGAGCTAGGCGTTGTCGTTTCATTATCACAAATTACAGTCGGGTTAGTTTTAAATAAGGTGTTGCCCATAGCATCTTGAATTTCTGAAATAAAGTAAGGTTCGATTAAGTGGCCGCCATTGGCAAAAGTACTCATGCCACGAGCTAACTCTATTGGAGTGATAGATGCGCTACCTAAAGCCAGTGATTCACTGCGATTTATATCTTCATTTGCAAAGCCAAATTTAAGTAAATGATCGGCTGTACGTTGCAAGCCAACACCACGTAATAAACGTACCGAAATCACATTTTTTGATTGTGCTAAAGCACGGCGAATGCGAATAGGGCCATTATAAATGGCAGGGCTATTTTTAGGTCGCCATGCGACACCTTGGCTTTTATCCCATTGATTTATAGGAGCATCATTTAAAATTGACGCTAAGGTATAGCCTTTTTCAAGTGCAGCAGAGTATATAAATGGCTTAATATTAGAGCCAACTTGGCGTTTAGCTTGCACTGCACGGTTATATTGGCTTTGTTCAAAGCTGTAACCGCCTACAATGGCTTTTATACGCCCGTCTTGTGGGTCTAAAGACACAATGGCGCTTGCAGCTTCAGGGATTTGACTCAAAATATAGCTGTTGTCATCATTTTTACGCAGCCATATTTGCATGCCAGGCGTTAATATATCGCTTGCTGCTTCAGGAGCAAAGCTTTGGCGATAACGGGTGATAAACTTACGTGCCCACTTTAGATTATCCCAAGTCAATGTTGTGCGTTCGCCGCTTTTAAGTATTACTTCCGCGCTTTTGTCGGATACATTTAAAACTGCAGCGGCTTTTAGAGGGCCTAGTTCATTGGCCTCTTTTAAAATGTTTAATAACTTAGAATCAGAAGGTGTGGGCTCTGTTTGTGGATCCCATAAAATGGCTTCAGGACCTCTAAATCCATGGCGCATATCATAGGCATGTAAATTGTTAACCAAAGCCGTTTGTGCCGCCTGTTGAATATTTGACTCAACAGAAGTATATACTTTAAATCCAGAGTTATAGGCTTTATCTATACCGTAGCGCGATACCATTTCAGCACGTACCATTTCTGAAATATATGGCGCATATAAGTCAATTTCAGCCCCATGGAAATAGGCGGTAATTGGCTGGCTCGTAGCTTCGTTATACTGCGCTCTAGAAATATATTTTTCATCTAGCATTCGCCCTAACACTACATTTCTTCTGGCCTTGGCTCGCTTTGGATTACGAATAGGGTTAAGTGCTGAAGGCGCTTTGGGTAAACCGGCAATCATTGCCATTTGTGCAAGAGTAAGCTCTTTTAGCTCTTTACCATAATAAACCTGAGCAGCTGCACCAATACCAAAGGCTCGGTTTCCTAGCTCTATTTTATTCAGATAAAGTTCAAAGATTTCATCTTTTGAAAGTAAATTTTCGATATGGATGGCAATAAATATTTCTTTTACCTTACGAATGTAGGCTTTTTCTCGCGTTAAAAAGAAGTTACGAGCCAACTGCATCGTGATTGTACTAGCACCTTGCTTTTTTTCACCGGTAGAAATAAGTACCAGTGCTGAGCGTACAATACCAATTGGATCGATACCGATATGGTCATAAAAACGGTTATCTTCTGTTGCTAAAAAAGCTTGTAATAAAGGCTCAGGAATTTGGTCTATAGTTACAGGGATACGTCTTTTTTCACCAAATTGGTTGATTAAGAGTCCATCTTTGGTAAATACTTGCATAGGCGTTTGTAATTGAACGTTTTTTAAAACCTGTACGCTTGGAATATCGGATTTAACGTAGTAATAAAGGCTAAGCAATGTAATTAGTGCAAGTAATGCACAAATGATCAAAAATTGTAAAGTTCTTTTTAATAAAATCACTGATAATTCCCTAAACGGACTCCCAATTACAGGTTGAGACTGCTAGTATATATTGATTAAAAATTGAATAATATTTTTTAAGATATAAATTATAACTTGTTTATTATTAAAACAAAGGCAAAGTTTCAAACATGCTAAGTCAATTGATAAAAAAACCATCGCCTATGATGGTGGGTATTGATATAGGATCGCACTCTATCAAGGCCGTGCTTTTAAGTGAAACAGAAACTGGGCTTCGACTAGAGGCACTTGCAATTGAACCTATGCCAAAAGGCGCTATGAGCGAGCGTAACATTCAAGATATTGAAGCAATTGGCAATGTGATAACCAAGTTAAAACGAAAACTACCAAAGTCATTAAAGTCTGCTGCTGTTGCTGTCTCAGGGCAAACAGTGATTACCAAAGTCATTTTCATGGATGTTTCCTTAAGCGACGCTGAATTAGAGTCACAGATTGAGATTGAAGCCGATAGCTTGATTCCTTATCCATTAGATGAAGTCAGTTTAGATTTTGAAAAACTCTCTACTAACAGTGCCGATCCGAGCAAAATTAATGTTCTACTTTCTGCAGCGAGAACGGAAAGTGTGGAAGCGAGAGTAGGCGCACTTAGTGCTGCAAATTTAACAGCCAAAGTAGTGGATGTTGAAAGTTATGCATTAAGTCGGGCTATGGATGTTTACTATCAACAGCTCCCATCTGATGCGTTTGATAAGACCGTTGCAGTAGTTGATATAGGTGCAGTGCTTACCTTGGTCAGTGTAGTGCAATCTGGTGAAACAATTTATACCCGCGACCAAGTATTTGGTGGTGACCAATACACAAATAGTATTGTTGCTTACTACAATAAAGGCTTTGATGAGGCTGAAATTGGTAAAACAACGGGTGATTTACCTCCTAATTATACATTTGAAGTGTTAGCGCCTTTTCAAACCTCGCTATTGCAGCAAGTTCGTCGTGCTGTACAAATGTTTTTAACCACAACGGGTAAAGAGCAGTTGGACTATATCGTACTGACTGGCGGTTCTGCCATGATTAAAGGTATTGATAGGTTATTAATTGAAGAGTTAGGGATACATACGGTTGTTGTTGAACCATTTGATAAAATGGAAATATCACCTAGAGTAGATCGTAATATAATACAGCGCCACCGCACTCAGTTTGCAATTGCGACCGGCCTGGCGTTGAGGAGTTTTTCATCATGCCACATATAAATTTACTACCTTGGCGTGAATTACAGCGTGAGCAGTCTAAAAAGAAATTTATTACATTGCTGATGGCCGTGGTTATAGCTTGCTTTGTAACTATGTATGCGCTGAGTACATTCTATAGCGGTCTAAAAGAAGGACAAATGCTAAAAAATAACTATCTCAGCTCAGAAATTACAATGCTTGATCAAAAAATTCGCGATATACGTGATTTAGACAAAAAAAAAGAAAACCTACAACAACGTATGCGTTTAATTGAAGAACTACAAAGCAGCCGAAATTTAGGCACGCAAATAATGGATGAAGTGGCAAAAATAGTGCCTGCCGGGGTTTACTTAACCAAGCTTGAGCGTAAAGGTAGTCAAATTCATGTATTAGGTAAAAGTGAGTCTAATAATCGTTTATCCACTATGCTTCGACAGGTACAAAGTTCTTATTTATTAGAGCGCCCGACAATGCAAGGTATTGTTGCAGGTGAGCAGTCTTCTCGTTTACTCAGCGATTTTAATATGGAGTTCTACGTAAAACCATTTGGCAGAATAGGTGAGGTACGTAATGAACCTTGATTTTAAGTCGTTTTCAGAAATAGATTGGAATGAAATTGAGCTTGATAATATAGGCGAGTGGCCAGTTATTGTAAAAGCAATATGCTGCTCTTTTGTTGCTTGTCTCGTATTGTTTTTTAGCTACAGCTTATTAGTGTCAGATGAGATAGAAAGCTACCATAACGCGGTTGCCAAAGAGATAGAATTACGCACAACTTATCGAACTAAATATGCAGTTGCCAGTAAGCTCGATATCTATCGTGAACAAATGGTTGAGATGGAAGATAAGTTTTCTCAGCTATTAAAACGTCTACCTACCTCAAATGAGACGCCAGGATTATTAGATGACCTTTCCTATGTGGGGACAACCAGCGGCTTAACATTTTTAAAAATTGGTTGGCTACCAGAAGTTGAAAAAGAGTTCTATACCGAACTACCCATTAAAATTGAAGTGGTAGGCACTTATCATGAGTTTGGTGAATTTGTAGGAAAAGTGGCTCAATTGCCAAGAATAGTAAGTTTACACGACTTTTCTATTTTATCATCTGGCGA
Source organism: Pseudoalteromonas sp. APC 3224 (assembly GCF_030407535.1). Lineage (GTDB taxonomy): Bacteria > Pseudomonadota > Gammaproteobacteria > Enterobacterales > Alteromonadaceae > Pseudoalteromonas. Next base: position 10,657 of record NZ_JASDDF010000021.1, read on the forward strand.
AAAGCAGCTAACATTTAGTGTAGTAGCAAAAACTTATCGTTATGAAGAGGGAGTAAGATGATGAAGCAACTTCCCTTTTTAACTGTCGCAATATTGTTGCTCAGTGGCTGTAATGAAGATACATCTGAGCAAAAAGAATTTATTGATCAGGTTAAGGCAAACACTACTGCACGTGTAGAAAAAATACCTGAGTTAGTTAAATTTGAGCACTTTGAATATAACGCCAAAGATATACGTAGCCCTTTTGTAGCACCAGAACCAGAAATTATACAAAATAAGCTAACACAAGTTAAAAACTGTCTTCACCCAGACCCAGAACGTGTTCGTCAACCTCTGGAGAAGTACCCATTAGATAATTTATCAATGAAGGGCACAATAGGATCGAACGGCAAGACATGGGCGCTCATTACAGCTGCTGATAACACCTTACACCGAGTATCCATAGGGAGCTATTTAGGTACCTATGATGGAAAAGTAAGCAGTGTTAATAGTGACTATATTGAATTAGTAGAATTAATCCCTGATGGGTCAGGTTGTTGGAAAGAACGTTTGACCAAATTAGAAATGTTAGAGGCGGCAACTAATGGCGCAAATTAATAAGAAAAATGGTATTCCCTATATGCACAAAGCTGAGTGTTCGCATCACCGTATTTTAACGACATTGCTATTTGTATTTTTATTACTAATTACGAAAACAGTCAGTGCAGCCCCTTTACTCTATGATGTTCGATATAATCCATTACTTAAAGGTGAAACCGAATTACAGCTAGTATTTGATGAAGAGTTACAGCAACAACCTGAGGTACAAGTTTTTAATAGTCCGGCACGTATAGAGTTATTATTTAATGCTGTTGAACTAGATGAAGGGTTGGCAAATATTGCTATTAACCAAGCAGGAATAAGTAACATCAGCAGCATGATGACCAGCGCGGGTTTAAAGGTAACCATTAATTTGGAGCGATTAAAAATATATGAGACTGAGGTAAACAACAATTTAGTTTCAATAAGAATATCTGATAATCCTCTAACAGAGCAAATGGTAACAACAAGTGAAGATACACCTGCCTATACCTCTAATTATATTAATGGCATTCAAGCAATTGATTTTCGCCGCGGTGAAAAAGGTGAAGCAAAAGTACTTGTTTACCTGCAAGATACACAGGCTGCTATTGAGGTTCATGAAAGTGGCGGGAAAATCATTGCAGAGTTTCATCATACCGATATTTTAGATGACTTATTATATGAATTAGACGTACTCGACTTTGGTACTGTAGTGAGCAGTATAGAAACGTTTAAGGAAGATAATCTGACACGCATTGTAATTGAACCTAATAAAGCTTTTGCTTACACGTATCAGCAAATCGAAAATATTTTTACCTTAACGGTTGAGAAAGACGAGACTCAAAATGGATTTTTAGATGGAGGCAAAGAATACTTAGGCCGCCCTATGACGCTTAATTTTCAGGATATCTCTGTTCGCGCTGTGTTACAGATTATTGCGGGCTACAATGATTTTAACTTGGTAACAAGTGACTCAGTAACTGGCAATATTACCCTTCGCTTAGATGGGGTCCCTTGGGATCAGGCGTTAGACGTCGTGCTAAGAATAAAAGGCTTAGACAAACGTATGGATGGTTCTATATTAATGGTGGCGCCATCTGAAGAGCTTGCTGCCCGTGAAGCAAAAGAGTTAAAAGCGAAGCAACAAGTTGAAGATTTAGAGCCACTATATAGTGAATACATCCGTTTAAATTACGCCAAAGCAGAAGATTTTGCCGACTTATTAAAAACAGATACCAATAGTATTATTACAGCGAGAGGCAGTGTGTCTGTTGATCAACGTACTAATACGCTATTAATGAAAGACACAGCAAAAAGCATTGAAAGTGTTCGCCGCATGGTCGAAACCTTAGATATACCGGTCAAACAAGTGGTTATTGAAGCGCGTATGGTAACCGTTCGTGATAATGTAACCGAAGACTTAGGCGTTCGTTGGGGCTTCAGTGATCAACAAGGCTCTGATGGTGTTTCTGGTACATTAGAAGGCGCTGAAACGATTTCTAATGGAAATATTCCTAGCCTTTCAGATCGACTCAACGTTAATTTACCTGTCGCAAATCCATCGGCAAGTATTGGTATGCATATAGCTAAACTAGCTAATGGAACGTTAATTGATTTAGAATTAACTGCGCTCGAAGAAGAAAATAAGGGTGAAATCATTGCTAGTCCGCGTATCACCGCTGCTAACCAGCAAAAAGCGCGTATTGAGCAAGGTACTGAGATCCCATATGTTGAATCTGCTTCAAGTGGCGCAACAACTGTAAGCTTTAAAAAGGCAGTGTTGAGCCTAGAGGTAACACCTCACATCACACCAGACAACAAAGTTATTTTAAACTTAATAATTACTCAAGATACTCGTGGTGATACTGTTCAAACAGGAACTGGTCCTGCTGTTGCTATTGATACGCAACAAATTGAGACTCAAGTTCTCGTTGAGAATGGACAAACGGTAGTGTTGGGTGGTATTTTCCAACAGCAAATTATTAATTCGACCAAAAAAGTACCTTTATTGGGCGACCTTCCTTACGTAGGAAGACTATTTAAAAGCACAAGCGAGTTTAATGAAAAGCGCGAACTGCTGATTTTTGTCACACCTAAAATTCAAATAGACTAATTACCTAACCTGAGTGCTGCTTGAGACAGATTGACTCTTCAGGGCTTTGGTTACTCAAACTATCTAGGCTGAACGACAAACTAGATGGAATTGGTATTTAGTTATGTTGGTGTGAACACTCCCTGTAAATGTACAATTAGGCAGTATATAATTTTATATTGTGTACTGTACTGCGGATGCATTTTAAGTCTACGTTTATGTTGTTTGTGACTGAGTTTTTTGTGAAATTACTATACAAAAGCACTTACTAAGTAACACGTAGTAACCTTTAATTGCATAAATTTTAACCCTAGAAGATAAACTTGCCTATAATAAGGTGCTTTTTTGTTAACCAATGGGTAATTATTTAGTTTAATTGCTCGTTATATGGCTTTTTATCCTAATTGACTTGAAATACCCGACCGATTACTGAGATAATCCCTTTCTTAATTTTGGGGCCAGGTCGTTAGGCGGGGTTTTATTTCAAATTTTAGAGTTCGTTTGTACTAAAAGATATGGCTGAGAAACGTAATATATTTCTAGTTGGCCCCATGGGGGCTGGCAAAAGCACGATTGGTCGTCACATCGCTGACCAATTACACCTTGAATTTGTTGATTCTGATCAAGAAATCGAACGTCGCACGGGCGCAGATATTGCCTGGGTATTCGATCTTGAAGGTGAAGAAGGCTTTAGACTTCGTGAAGAATCTGTTATTGGTGACTTAACCGAGATGCAAGGTATTGTTCTTGCTACTGGTGGTGGCTCAGTAATGAGTAAAGAAGTTCGAAACAAGCTTTCGGCTCGCGGTATTGTTGTATACCTAGAGACACCGATTGAAAAGCAAGTTGCACGTACGCAACGCGACAAGCGTCGCCCATTACTGCAAACAGAAGAAGCACCTCGTGATGTACTTGAGCGCTTAGCAGAAGAGCGTGAACCATTATATAAAGAAGTAGCTGATTTTGTTGTACGCACTGATGAGCAGAGCGCGAAAGTTGTTGCTAACCAAATAATCGAGAAATTGGATTTTTAAAAGCCAGTATTAAAAAGGACTAACCCAGCATGCTTGAATTAACTGTTAATTTAGACGAGCGAAGTTATCCTATTTATATTGGTCAATCTGCACTTCAAGATACAGGCCGTCTAATCCATCATATTGGTGATTGTCGGCCTATCATCATTACTAATGACACTATTGCACCGCTCTATCTTCAGCAGTTGCTTGACTCATTAGCACAGCTAAACCCACTTCATTTTATTATTCCAGATGGCGAGCAATATAAATCGCTTACCTGGTTTGAAAAAATATCAGCATTCTTACTTGAAAATAATTGCGGTCGTGACACCTGCTTAATTGCATTAGGTGGTGGCGTAGTTGGTGACTTAACTGGTTTTGTTGCTGCCTGTTATCAGCGCGGTGTGCCTTTTATCCAAATTCCTACCACGTTATTATCTCAAGTCGATTCTTCAGTTGGTGGCAAAACAGCAGTAAATCACCCGTTAGGTAAAAATATGATAGGGGCTTTTTATCAACCCCAGGCTGTGTTTATAGATACGCGTTCTCTACATACTTTACCTACCCGAGAGTTTGCTGCAGGCATGGCTGAAGTTATTAAATATGGCCTAATTTACGACACTGAGTTGTTTGCTTTTTTAGAGCGAAATATCGCTCAATTACAACAGTTAGATGAAGCCTGTTTACAGCATATTATTTTTAGATGCTGTGAAATTAAAGCGCTTATCGTTGCACAAGATGAGAAAGAGCAAGGCCTGCGTGCGCTGTTAAATTTAGGGCACACGTTTGCCCATGCTATAGAAGCGCAAATGGGCTACGGCGTGTGGTTACATGGTGAAGCTGTGGCAACAGGTATGGTGCTTGCTGCCAAGCTTGCTCATACTCGTAACGACTTAACACAGCAAGATGTAGAGCGTATTACCACATTAATAGCAGCGTATAATTTACCAATCGAAATCCCTAGCGATATGACTAGTGAGCAATTTTTACTGCATATGCGCAAAGATAAAAAGAATAAAAAAGGGACTATCCGATTTATTTTACCCACCAAATTTGGTCAGTGTGCATTAGTTGATGATGTATCTGATGATCAAGTTAGAGCGTTGATCGAGCAATAAATGCAGTCACAAATTTTACCAAGCCGTGCGGCTTTGGTGGATAGAATCGCATTACAATTTGAATATTGTCAAAACCTAATTGTTTTATTGGGTACTTCTGGTCTAGGTAAAAGCTATTTGCTTGAAACCTTCATTACTGATAAATATAACGATTTTAATAAAGCATTTGTGCAAGTAAGCGCACAGATGACTGATGTGCAGTTAATGACTCAGTTATTAGAGCAAAGTTTTAATGCCCCTTTAATTGATCACAACCTAAGCTTATCGCAAAACTATTATCAATTAGCGCAACAGCAACAATGTGGGGCGTGTTTGTGGGTTATTGATGGCGGCAGACACTTATCTGAAGAGCTAATCGCGGAGCTTGAGCTACTATCAAAAAATGCACCTAATGTACTTTATATTATGATTGCATCGCAGTCTAAACTACCCTTTAAAGATGCAGTAAATATACATTTAGAGCCATTAAATACAGTTGAAAGTAAGCAGCTTATGGGGTGGTATTTTACGAGCTTACCTTATGATGAAGATCCTGTCTTTCAAACCTTTTTAGTTGAAGCTCAAGGTAACCCGAGTCTGTTGTTAGCCTGGCAGCCAAGCGAGCAGGTTGCTGATATTGTCGTTAAAGATAAGGTGTCTTGGCGCTTACAGCTGGTCACATTATTATTGATAATTATGCTGTTGATTATTGGTCTTGTATACAAAGCCGATATGACCCAGTGGTGGGAAAATGCTAATCGTCAAATTGATGAGCAAGTGCTATCAACCGCTATTACAACTGAGCAAGCTATTAAAAATAAACCACAGCAACTTATACCACCTGTAAGTAGTGAGCCGTCAGCGGCTGTTATTCAAAAGCCCACTCAAGACACCACCAATAATAATGTTCCAGCGATTGTCGAGAGCTTAACGGAATCAACGATTGTTGTTGAGCAGGAAAAGCCGGAATTAAAACCCGTTGAAGAAAAACCGATTACTAAACCTGCACAAACAAAGTCGCAAAACCAAATAGTAAAAATACCCAGTAATTGGTACTTACAACAACCTGAGGATAATTTTGTTATTCAGCTCTTAGCCGTAACTCAGCAGCAGGTAGGTAATGAGTTTATTGCTAAACATAAGCTAAAAAGTATTACTAATACATACCAAACTAAACGAAATGGTAAAATATGGTGGGTAGTAACTACAGGTAGCTTTGCTAACTTAAATGAGGCGAAGCAAGCACTGCAAGGGCTTCCTGCAGGGGTTAGAAAAAATAAACCTTTCTATAAAAAAATTAGTAAAATAAAACAAGAAATTGCACGAGTTGATCAGTAAACTCAGTAACTTTAGTGTAAAATCGCGCAACACCGAATTGAAGTAAAGAGCCAATGCAGCAAAAGAGTAGAGCCTTCCTTAAGTGGGCTGGCGGAAAATACAGCCTCGTTGAAGATATTAACGCGCGACTAAATCAAGCAAGTAAGCATGCAGATACTTTGGTTGAACCTTTTGTTGGTGCGGGCTCAGTGTTTTTAAATAGCAATTTTAAACACTATGTACTTAACGATATTAATGCTGATTTAATCAATTTATATAAAGAGCTCAAGCGTTCGCCTGATGAGTTTATTAGTGATGCCAAAAAGCTTTTTGTTGATTTAAACAACCACTCAGATGCGTATTATGATTATCGCGTGCAGTTTAATCAAAGCAGCGATGTATATGAGCGAGCCATCTTATTTTTATATATGAACCGCCATGGTTATAACGGATTATGCCGCTATAACTTAAAGGGCATTTTTAATGTGCCTTTTGGTAAATATAAAAAGCCTTATTTTCCTGAAAAAGAAATGTACTTTTTTGCTAGCAAAGCGCAACAGGCTACATTTACTTGCCTAGGGTATGATGATGTATTCAAACTGGTGCCTAATAATGCAGTGATCTATTGTGATCCGCCTTATGTGCCATTAAGTAAAACCGCATCCTTTACTTCGTATGCAAAAGGCGGGTTTAATTTGGACGACCAGGCTAATTTAGCGAACTTAGCTGAGCAAGCGGCATTTGAGAATAATACGCCGGTCCTTATTTCAAATCACGATACGGTATGGACACGCAAAATTTACAGCCAAGCTTCTTTGGATAAAATTCAGGTTAAACGCACGATTAGCCCAAAAGGCGGTTCACGAAATAAAGTCGATGAGCTAATGGCTATGTACTTAGCACCGAAGTCACGGTTGCGTAAATAGCCAACACAAATAATACAAAAAGTACCACGGCAATAGCAATTAAAGTAATAGGGGAGTGGTGTTTAAAGTCTGTTTGACGTTTATCTTCGGATTGCACACCAAAAAATGCAGCTAGCACACTTTGTAACGCGCTTAAAAAGTGCTGCATTAATTAAAATAATGGTTTGATTGAAGAGGGTTTGTGATTGTCATCAGTACCTGTTAATAACTCTAGGAAGTCTAGATAATGGAACTGTGCACTGCGGCTATCGCCGGTTAACCAAGAAGCCCATGAGGAATCTTCTTCAATTTGAATACAGCGGTTTACGCTATGATTGATAGCGTTAGTTTGCTCTTTATGAAAACAAGTGTTGGCAGAGCTTAATTCTTGCTCCGTATTTGAAGAAAGCGACGCTGCTCCAATAATGACACTTACCGACGTGATTAATAATCCAATTTTAAAAGCACGCATAATATAAACCTAATAATTTAGTTCTTCGCGAAGCATAACAAAAATCGCTTAAATAATACACTTTATTTTTAGTTATATTCACAGCTAATCATACCGCAGAATTTTTTATAAGCATGTTTTATCCTTCTTAGCTCACGCAGCTTAACTGTTGTTATAGTTAAAGACAGTTTGTCATTGGTGTTGCTAACTTAGCGCTATTTTTTAAAGGTGTTACTTGGGTAACATCGTTAATTAAGTTACATTAACGCCATAAATTATTCATTAATGGATTAGCGATGCTCAACTGTGAACAAAAGTACTTAATAGCGCCCTCAATATTATCTGCAGATTTTGCACGCCTTGGTGAAGATGTCGACAAAGTGTTAGCTGCCGGAGCTGATGTTGTCCATTTTGATGTAATGGATAACCATTATGTCCCTAACTTAACAATAGGCCCAATGGTGTGTAAAGCACTTCGCGATTATGGGATTAAAGCCCCTATTGATGTTCATTTAATGGTAAAACCGGTAGATAGCTTAATTCCACAATTTGCCGAGGCGGGTGCATCAATTATTACCTTTCATCCAGAAGCCAGTGAGCATATTGACCGTACTTTGCAATTGATAAAAGATCAAGGCTGTCAGGCTGGCTTAGTGTTCAACCCGGCAACAAGTTTAAGTTACCTCGATCACGTGATGGATAAAGTAGATGTGATCTTATTAATGTCAGTAAATCCTGGGTTTGGTGGACAAAGTTTTATTCCACAAACACTGGAAAAACTGCGAGAGGCAAAGCAACGCATTATTGATTCAGGGCATGATATTCGTTTAGAAGTTGATGGCGGTATTAAAGTAGATAACATAGCTGCAGCGGCTGAAGCGGGGGCTGACATGTTTGTTGCAGGCTCTGCTATTTTTAATCAGCCTAACTATAAAAGCGTAATTGATGAAATGCGCCAACAATTAGAAAGTATTAAATAATGAAATATGATGCTGCACTATTTGACTTAGACGGCACGCTAGTTGATAGCGTGTATGACTTATATATGGCCTTAAATCTTACGCTAAGTGATTTAGCGTTTCCCATAGTTAGTCAGCGATTAGTTGAAAGCTGGGTAGGTAATGGCATAGAGGTGTTAGTAAAGCGAGCTCTATGCGGTGATATGCAAATTAGTGAACACCTCGATGAGGCTTTAAGCGAACGAGCTATCAACCTGTTTTATCAACATTACAGTGAGCAGGTTGGTGAATACAGCGTATTATATCAGCATGTTGAAACTGGACTCGCAGCCCTTAGTGGTATGCCCAAAGCACTTATTACCAATAAGGCACGCCGCTTTACTGAACTACTTTTAGATAAACTGGCTATTCGCAGTCATTTTGAAGTAATTGTTTGCGGTGACGACATGGCAAAAAAACCGTCACCTGAGCCACTCCTATTTGCTTGCAATACATTGAATGTTTCGCCAGATAAAGCCATTATGATCGGTGATTCAAAGAGTGACATACTGGCAGCACAAGCTGCTAGTATTGATGTGATAGCCCTTACTTATGGGTATCATCAAGGAGAGCAGCTAGGGGATTATAATCCACAGTACCTATGCGATAACTTCTTAGCTATAATACCGACACTAACGCAGCGTTAAGCATTTCAAATTAAGTAAAAATAAAGGAAAATCATGAGTAAACCAGTAGTATTAAGTGGCATGCAGCCAACCGGTGGTATGACAATAGGCAACTATGTTGGCGCTATTAACCAGTGGGTTAAGCTACAGGAAGAATATGATAGCTACTTTATGCTTGCCGACTTACACGCAATTACTGTACGCCAAGACCCTGAGTTATTACGTGCTCGCGTTTTAGATGGTGTTGCTTTATATACGGCGTGTGGCATTAACCCAGAAAAAGCGGCATTATTTGTTCAATCTCAAGTGCCAGAACATGCACAACTTGGTTGGGTATTAAACTGTTATGCGCAAATGGGTGAGCTTAATCGCATGACCCAGTTTAAAGATAAGTCGGCAACGCATGCAAATAATATTAATGTGGGTTTATTTGCTTATCCAGCTTTGCAAGCAGCTGACATTTTATTATACCAAGCTGATAAAGTACCAGTTGGCGAAGATCAAAAGCAGCACCTAGAGTTAACTCGTGATATTGCGAATCGTTTTAATAATGTATACGGCGACATTTTTACGCTGCCAGAACCTTATATTCCTGAGTTTGGTGCGCGAGTTATGAGCTTGCAAGATCCACTGAAGAAAATGTCTAAATCTGATGAAAACCCAAATGGTTTTATTATGATGTTAGACGAGCCGAAAAAGATTGAGAAAAAGCTTAAAAAAGCGGTTACCGACTCAGACGAACAAGCACGCATTTATTTTGATCGTAGTGAAAAGCCAGGTGTTTCTAACTTACTTACCTTATTAAGTGTTGCGACTAAGCGTTCAATTGAAGAGCTAGTCCCTGAATATGAAGATAAAATGTATGGTCACTTGAAAAAAGACACCGCAGCAGCTGTTGTCAGCATGATAGAGCCAATTCAGGCTCGTTTTAAAGAAATACGTGAAGACCAAACGTTATTAAATGACATTATGAAAATGGGTGCAGAGAAAGCCAGTGCCCGTGCTGAGAAAACATTAAAAGCAGTTTATGATGCGGTTGGATTTATTCCACGCCCATAAGTCTGTTTTTTTGCAGATACAAAAATGCCGCTAATTCAGCGGCATTTTTGTATTTTAATGTTTTGTAGCTGAAATACCGGCAGATTCACAGGCTCTAACTATAAATTGATAGCCATAAGGCATACTTTGATCAGGCGTTATTTCAACAATTTCGTAATCATTGAGCTCAATTGACTTACTCTCTTTTGACTTTTTACAGCGAGAGTAGCTATCTGCTTCATAACTATAGGCAAACATAGCGATTAAGCGTTTACTGCGCTCAAAGTAGCCTTTAGTATCTAAAAACTGCTTAACTGTCTGGGTATTATCGTCTTCGCCTTCTAAGCGAATACCAAATGTTTTTGTCTGAGTTTTGTCATTGTCTGAAGAGGGAAGTTTTTTTTCTATCTGTTCACTTAACTCTTCTATTGCTTGTTCCTGTTCTGCGGGTGACTTATTCGCAATAGACTTACTATTTTCAAAATTCTTTACGATGTCGTTTAATACTTTTTCAGGCGGTTTGTCATCAATGAACGCGATTAAACTTACAAACACCACAGTAGCTAAAAAAAAGCGCGTAAATGCAGTGAGAAGCGGCGAATAGCTTTGACTGATAAATTTAATACGATCAGAGCCAAAGGGTTTTATAAGCAGTAAAACGATGATGTAAAATGGCAAAATAAGCTGTAAGCCGAGTAAGGTTGCTAGGGTTATCCCCAGTGTCCAAGGCGGTAAATATAATAAAGTGGCAAAGTTGTGGGTGTAGTTAAAATGATTAGCTGATACTTGCGTTACTTCATTCACTATACCGCTTGCACCTGCTAGAACAAAGTTAGCAATACTGGCATAAAATACCAAAATAAGTGCTTTGCCAGCGAGTGAATTCCAGAGCTGATTAAACTTGGGCCAAAACTCTACGATCAGTGCAACAATGGTGATGCTGGCGCACAACCAGGTTAACTTAAAAATAGCTAAACTTATAAGTGCAAGAAGGTAAAGCTTTTGCGCGGTGTTAAGGTTAAACCATATGCTTTTTATATGACTCAGCAGTTTAATTTGGTGTGGTTGCCAGCTTTTTTGCTGTTGCTTAAACTGTTTATTAGCACGCCATTTTGCAACTTTTAAATACCTTAACACCGGCTTTCCTCAAAGTGTATTACCGCTATTTATTTAATAGCGGTTTTAAGTAGTGCCCAGTATGTGAGCGCTGACATTCCGCCACTTCTTCTGGTGTGCCTGCAATCAGTATTTCACCGCCGCCAGCACCACCTTCAGGGCCTAAATCAACGATCCAATCGGCAGTTTTTATTACATCTAAATTATGCTCAATTACTACAATGGTATTGCCATGATCGCGTAGGCGATGCAACACCACTAATAACTGTTCAATATCAGCAAAATGAAGTCCCGTGGTTGGCTCATCAAGAATGTACAAGGTTTTTCCAGTATCACGCTTAGAGAGCTCACGTGCTAACTTAATTCGCTGTGCTTCACCACCAGAAAGTGTTGTAGCGGCTTGGCCTAAACGAATATAAGAAAGTCCAACATCCATTAGGGTTTTAAGTTTACGTGCTATAGCCGGTATTTTATCAAAGTAGTCATGGGCATCTTCAACGGTCATGTCGAGCACTTGGTTGATGTTTTTGCCTTTATATTGTACTTCTAAGGTTTCGCGATTATAACGTTTACCCTTACACACATCACACGGTACATAAACGTCTGGTAAAAAGTGCATTTCTACTTTAATAACGCCATCACCTTGGCATGCCTCACAACGCCCACCTTTAACATTAAAACTAAAGCGACCCACTTTGTAACCACGTGAACGGGCTTCTTGAGTACCCGCAAACAGCTCACGAATACCGGTGAAAATACCAGTATAAGTGGCAGGGTTTGAACGCGGTGTGCGGCCAATTGGACTTTGGTCAATATCAATTACTTTATCAAAGTGCTCAAGTCCTGCAATTGACCCATAAGGAGCTGCTTCTGCAGTAGTTGCACCGTTGAGTTCAGTGTGGGCAAGTTTAAACAAGGTATCGTTAATGAGTGTAGATTTACCCGAGCCAGATACACCGGTAATACAGGTCATTAAGCCAAATGGTATTTTTAAATCAACATTTTTTAAGTTATTACCCGTCGCTCCAAACAGCTCTAGCCATTTATCGTTAGTAGCATGGCGCTCTTTAGGCACTTCAATTTTACGTACGCCAGATAAAAATTGGCCGGTAACCGAGTCTTTGCTTGCTAAAATATCATCGCGTGTACCTTGAGCAATAACATGTCCGCCATGTACGCCAGCACCTGGGCCAATATCAATAATATGATCAGCGGCACGAATGGCGTCTTCATCGTGTTCTACAACAATAACGGTGTTACCCAAATCGCGTAAATGAACTAAAGTTTTTAATAAACGGTCGTTATCACGTTGGTGCAAACCAATTGAAGGTTCATCCAATACATACATAACACCCACTAACCCAGCACCAATTTGACTCGCTAAGCGAATACGCTGTGCCTCACCGCCTGAAAGTGTGTCGGCGCTACGCTCAAGTGATAAGTAATTTAGACCTACATTAATTAAGAACGATAGGCGATCGCGAATTTCTTTTAGAATTTTTTCGGCGATTTGGCCTTTTTGCCCAGTTAAATGCAAGCCTTCAAAAAAGCTCATCGCCTCACCAATACTCATATGCGTAATGGTTGGCAAGTTAGTTTGACCAATAAATACATTGCGTGCTTCTTGGCGCAAACGTGAGCCTTTACAACTAGGGCAGGCTTGGCTGGTTTGATACTTGGCTAGTTCTTCACGCACTGAGTTTGATTCAGTTTCGCGGTAGCGGCGGTTCATATTGTTTAACACGCCCTCAAATACATGATTACGTGTAATTAAATCACCGCGGTCATTACGATAATTAAATGCAATTTTAGTATCACCAGAGCCATCTAAAATAATTTTTTTATGTTCTTTTGCAAGCTCTTGATAAGGTACATCTAAATCAAACTCGTAATGCTGTGCAACTGCTTGCAACATTTGATAATAGTAAAAGCTGCGTTTATCCCAGCCTTTAATTGCACCGCCAGCTAAACTTATTTCAGGGTTATGAACCACGCGATTAGGGTCAAAGTATTGTCTTACGCCTAAACCATCACAGCTTTGACAAGCTCCTGCAGGGTTATTGAACGAAAATAAACGCGGTTCAAGTTCGGTCATCGCATAGCCACAGGTTGGGCAGGCAAAATTTGCTGAAAACAGCATTTCTTCAGCACTGCTATCGTCCATAAAAGCAATGTTGGCAACGCCGCCTGACATTTCAAGTGCCGTTTCGAATGATTCCGCAAGACGTTGTTGCTGGCCGTCTTTGACTTTAAAGCGATCCACCACGACTTCAATAGTATGCTTTTTATGTAAATCTAGCGGTGGTGGATCGGATAAGTCGCATACTTCACCATCTATACGAGCGCGAATGTAACCTTGACTGGCAAGTTGTTCTAATAGTTTTACATGCTCACCTTTACGGTCTTTAACAACAGGAGCAAGTAGCATTAACTTAGTGCCTTCAGGCAGCGCTAATGCGGTATCGACCATTTGACTAATTGTTTGCGCTGCTAAAGGAAGATCATGAGTTGGACAGCGAGGTTCGCCAACCCGTGCAAACATTAAACGCAGGTAATCGTAGATTTCAGTAATGGTTCCCACGGTTGAACGGGGATTATGCGAGGTTGATTTTTGTTCAATGGAAATAGCAGGGGAAAGGCCTTCAATATGATCTACGTCAGGTTTTTCCATTAATGACAAAAACTGCCTTGCATAAGCAGAGAGTGATTCAACATACCGGCGTTGCCCTTCTGCATATAGCGTATCAAATGCAAGTGATGACTTTCCTGAACCAGATAAGCCAGTGATAACAATTAGTTTATCACGTGGGATGGTTAGGCTGATGTCTTTTAAATTGTGCGTGCGGGCGCCTCGGACTTCAATGTTTTCCATGCTATCTCGTTTATTGCCAAAATTATTTGTTCAGTATCGCATAATACGCTGCAATATTAATCCTTGATCATTGAAAAAATCCTTAGTTATAGACGATTAATTATTGCCAAGCTTGTGATAGAATCCTTGCCTAATTTTTTCACACAGTAAGATCACGCAAATAATGACCGCATCTTCACTTAATTCACGAGAGAAACGCGCCGCCGTATCGTTAGCGAGTGTGTTTGCATTTAGAATGCTCGGCTTGTTTATGCTGATGCCTGTTTTAGCTATTTATGGTCAATCGCTTGAAGGCTTTTCACCTATATGGATAGGTTTTGCAATTGGTGCGTATGGTTTAACGCAGGCCGTATTACAAATCCCAATGGGAAGACTATCCGATAAAATTGGCCGTAAAAAAGTGATTGTAGGTGGTTTACTTGTATTTGCTTTAGGCTCAGTGATTGCTGCTTTGGCCGAGTCTATACAAATGGTGACGGTAGGACGTGCCTTACAAGGTATGGGTGCTATCGCCAGCGCACTATTAGCGTTTGCATCAGACTTAAGCCGTGACGAACAACGACCAAAAGTCATGGCAGTGATTGGTATGAGCATAGGTATGAGCTTCGCCTTCGCTATGCTACTTGGGCCAATTGTGGCAGCTTCATGGGGTATAGCCGGAGTGTTTTGGTTAACTGCTATACTGGCTGTATTAGGAATTTTTATTGTCACTATGCTGGTGCCTAGTGCAATAAATAAAGCCCCTAAAGGCGATACACTTGCCAGCTTTAGTGACATTAAAAAGCTAATTAAACATCCGCAGCTTGCGCGTCTAAATGCAGGTGTATTATTGCTGCATTTAACATTGACGACTATTTTTGTAGTATTGCCAAGTCAACTAATTAAAGATGGACTTGTGGCTGAAAACCATTGGCAGCTTTATATCCCGGTTTTATTTTTAGCGTTTTTTTTGATGGTGCCAGTAATGATAGTGGCAATTAAAAAAGAGAAAGAAAAACAAGCCTTTATTGGTTCAGTGATGGTCTTAATAGTCAGTATGTTAAGTATGTCGATATGGGCCAATAGCGTTGTTGGCATTGCGGTTTGTATGCTGTTATATTTTGTTGCTTTTAACTTTTTAGAAGCCACTATGCCGGCTCTTGTGTCTCGCATTGCGCCTGCAAGCCAAAAGGGCTCCGCTATGGGTGGGTATTCATCTAGCCAGTTCTTAGGTGCTTTTTTAGGCGGTATGTTAGGTGGGTATGTAGCACAAACCACCAGTACGCAAGCTGTGTTTGCGGCGGCGGCACTTGTTGGGGTAATATGGCTTATTATTGCGTGGAAAATGCAAGTCCCACCGAAAAGCAAAGTTATTAGTTTAATGACCCAATTAGATTCTGAAGAGCAGGCACAAACACTAGCTTCTCAGTTAGTTGCTTTACCCGGCGTAATAGAAGCAACCGTAGTTCGCGATGAAAGTCGAAGCTACTTAAAGATTAATGATAAAGAATTTGACCTAGACCAAGCCCGAAGAGTGGCTGGTTTAATCTAACGTTTATAGGAGATGGTTCCATGGCACGCGGTGTGAACAAAGTAATTTTGGTTGGTAATTTAGGGCAAGATCCTGAAGTTCGTTACATGCCTAATGGTAATGGCGTAGCAAATATTACCTTAGCAACTTCAGACAGCTATAAAGATAAAAACACTGGCCAAATGGTTGATAAAACTGAGTGGCACCGTGTGGTATTTTTTGGCAAATTAGCTGAAATTGTAGGCGAATACTGCCGCAAGGGTTCACAAATTTACGTAGAAGGTAAGCTTCAAACTCGTAAATGGACTGACCAACAGGGCCAAGAAAAATACACCACAGAAATTGTTGTTGATGGTTTTACAGGTCAAATGCAAATGTTAGGTGCACGCGGTGGCGACCAACAAAGCGGTGGCTATCAAGGTAACCAAGGTGGTCAACAAAGTGGCGGTTATCAAGGTAACCAAGGCGGACAGCAAAGCGGTAGCTATGGTCAAAATAACCAAGGCCAGAATAGTCAGCAAGGCAGTTATGCTCCACAGCAACAATCTGCACCTGCCCAGCAGCCGGCTCCACAACAAAATAACCAGTACCAACCACAGCAACAAGGTGGCTTTGCACCTCAGCAAAATAATGCACCACAACAGCAAGGCGGGTTTGCACCTAAGCCGCAAAATGCACCGCAAGGTGGCGCATCAAACCCTATGGAACCAACAATCGACTTTGATGACGATATTCCGTTCTAAATGATATAAAGTTATTAGTTTAAAAAGTTTTAAAAAATAGCCCTGAGTAATCAGGGCTTTTTTATTGAGGCTAGTTACCATACCTTTCGCTTATCTTTATATGAGTGAATAACTCTCATTAGAAATTTATACATTGTTTTAAGGTTTACAAAGCATAGCAACGTCAATCTGTTTAATTTGTAACAAACCTCCCACCTGTGCCGATAAGATGCAGCGATTACTTGTGACTAAATATAATGTTTATAAATATTAAGTATTAATAATAAAACAGCTACTAAACTTTTATGATTGGCTTGTGCAATTGCAAATAGTAGACAACACTTTAATAACTTATTTAATGAGCGGGTAAGTTATGAAAGCCAGTCAGTCTCAGTTTACCAATTACGCTAGTGTCTTATTTTACGCTCTGTGTTTTATGCTATTTGTTATTTTTAATAGTGGTTTAAATTTAGTTTTACAATATCAAAATAAGCAAACAGGTATAGAACTCGCTGAGCAATTACAGCAGCCACTAGTGAATAAGCAACAACTTTTAGTAAATACACCTTTTACCCTAGCTCCAGATAAAGTTTCTGTTTATGTTAAGCAGCAAAAGCAATACTTCAGCTCTAATTCAAAAGGGGTTTTGTTATATTCATGGCCTCTTTGGTATGCCTACAGTGACCTATTTATAATAATGAATGTGTTTATTTTGGTCATAATTTTTGCTGTTAGACGCGCTATATTACTCAAAACGAGAGTAAATAACTCAATGGTATTAAAGCGTAACCAAAGCGATGGCTATAAAAAAGTGTGTTATACGCCTAAAACAATGCCTTCACTATCGGTATTAAAGACAGCAGCCAAGGAGCAGAAAACAATTGGCTATAATATATTTGCACTCATTCAATGCGAATGTCATTTTGATACAAACACAGACTTACCTGCGACTCTTAAAGTATTACTAGCAAAAGATTTTACCAATACGGCTGTAATATCCGTTAAGTTATTAACAGCAGGTAATTTTGCTTTTACTCTCAAAGGGGTTAGTGCGATTGAGAAAGCAAATTGTGCTAAACATTTACATCAATGCATGCTTAACGCAGCTTATATTTTAGCCCCTAGAGTGGCTGACGAGAGTATAAAGTTAGGTGTGTGTACTTACTACTCGAATGCTGATCAGGTGATGGTGTATCAGCTTGCCAGATCGTCACTCACACTATCAATGCAAAGTAGAGTGAAGCATTATCATCAATTGGCACTCAATTGCAGTCATCTTAAGGTGGCTGATGAAAACTTGGTCAAGCAGGGAATTGAAAAGCAAAAATTAGCGATTTTATTTCAACCTGTATACGAGTTGGATAGTGGCATTATTATTAAACATCATGTTTTAATTAAAAGTAGCGATAAGACAAATAAACAACTATTTAATCAAGATTATATAAGTCAGTTTTACAATGAGGATGAGGCGCTATTACTAGACCAAGCAGTTGTTATGCAAGTTAAAAAACTGCTGTTAATAGAAAAGTCATCGTCTGTTATTAGTATTAAATTGCATCCTAAAAGTTGGTTTAATAGTGAGTTTTGGGGTTGGCTAAGTAAACATATGAATGAGTTGAAAAGCCTTCATACGTTACAGTTTTTGATAAATGAAGCTGATTTCTTAAATAACCAAGATCGGTTACAGACTGCTTTTTCGGCCATAACAGCGCTCAACTTTAATATCGTTATAGATGAGGTTAGAAGTAGTAAAAGTATATTTAACTTCACCCATAATAAGCAAATAGTGGGGCTTAATTTGGCCTATGAACTTGTTCATGGAATAGATCATAATTATTTCCAGCAAAAATCTGTCAGGGGAATTGTGCATATTGGCAAATTATTGAGTCTGCCGGTGGTGGCCTCAAGTGTAGAAACGTATCAGGAACTGCAATTTTTAAAAGCGATAGGTGTTAGTACTGCACAAGGGGGGTATTTTTCTGGATTATTACCCGACTTCACTCAAGTTGCATTTCATTAGCTAATTAAACAAGTCCACGATATTTTAGCCCGTCTAAACCTTGCAGCCCACCTGTATGAATTGCAATAATTTTGCTGCCAGAGGGAAAGTAGTCGTTGTTAATGAGCTGCCAAAGTGCATACATCATTTTACCGCTGTAAATAGGCTCAAGTGGTAACTGATATTGTTGCAACATATATTGGCAAAACTGCCACAGTTCAGAGGTAAAACGACCATATCCGCCACCATGAAATTGTGTAAGTAATTGCCAATTACTTTGTGATTTAGCTCTAGGGCTAAGGGCTCGTATTTCGTCTCTCAGGTAGTCGGCTTGCTTTAAAACGGCAATACCTAGTAGGGTGCTTTTATTTGAGCTGCCCTCTATTAAGCCCGCCAATGTTCCACCACTGCCAGTAGGACAGATTAAGTAGTCGTGCTCAGGTAAACTTTGGGCGAGTTCTTTACACCCCTCTAAAGCAAATTCGTTAGTGCCTCCTTCAGGCAAAATATACGCATTGGGAAATCGAGCCTGTAATGCCGATAAGTATGCTTTATCATTTCGTTGTCGGTATTCTAATCGATTAACTACATGTAATTGCATGCCACATAGCTTTGCAAATTTTAACGTTGGATTATTGAGGTCAAGTTCAGGTCCGCGCACAATTGCGTGAGTTACTAGGTTAAATTCTTTTCCTGCGGCTGCGCACGCGTGAATATGATTCGAAAAAGCGCCACCAAAGGTCAGTAACTCTGTTTTGCCTTGTTGTTGCATGCGAGCTAAATTGTATTTGAGCTTACGCCATTTATTACCACTAATAACAGGGTGCAATAAATCATCACGCTTAATGTTTAGCGTAATGTTTTTTTCTGCTAGCAATTTGTTACTAATTGGTTGGAAATAACTATGTTCATTAATATTGAATGGTATTGGCATTATCACTCTTTTTTATTAGTTACATGGTGAATGTGCTGCTTAATAGCGTTATTTTGACTTAAATTTTATTACTTAAGCAAATTAAAAAATATGAATACGCCGTTAAATTGGTATCTTTTGGGCGTAAATGGCAGATAAATATCGATGTTGTTAAATAAATTAGCTATTTAGTACAAATGAAACGGTTATTTACTGGCATGAAACGGGATAATAGTTGTAAACTGAGATAATAAATGAACAAAGCTTGTGTTTTGTGCTTCAAGTACATAGCATAAGGTTTTATTATAAAAAATAATAATAACCAAATAATTGCCGCTTTTTTGGGACTGGAATATATGCGAATTGCTCCTTTATCTCTGTTAATTTCTGCTAGCTTTTTTGCCAGCACAGTATTTGCACAAGATACAACTACTGTAAACAGAATTGAATCAGAGATTAATACGAAACAAACAGAATACACTCGTTCAACAACGATGCTCGATAAATATTTACAAGAAGAAAATCAGCTTCAAACCCAACTTGAACTGCTAAGAGCGCGTTCAACACAACTTGATAAAGAAAAAAATCAAGCGTTAGATGCGATGAATGATATGTACCGACGCTTAATTGATAACCCGTCGCTTGATATCACTTCTGCACAATCGCGTTATCAAAAAGCCGTTGTTGATCAAGAACAAAATAAAAATGATATTTCTATGCAATTGGCGGCAATTGCATCCCATCTAAAAGATATTGAGCAAATTCGCGCTGATAAACATGCACTTCAGAACACCATCGAAAGTTTAAAAGTGCAATACACTACTGCGCGTGTAGAGCGACTGCGCAATGAGTTTACCCGCGAGGGAACACTCGAGGTCGATCATACCCTTAATTGTAAGCGTACTGAAACACTCGCTGCATGTGAACAACGCGGCCAGCAGATGGGGCTGAAAAAAGCCACTAATCGCTTTTTAGATCAAATTTTTGAAAACCTTACAGAAAAACGTCTGGTTGAACCTAAGCGAGACATGTCAGGGGCACAAGTACAGATTTTAAGTAGTCACGTGATTAAGAGCGCATTTAGCGGCCAAGGTGATTATAACGTCAATTTAAGCGTTACTATGCGTGGAGATGTAAACAGTAGTCGTTTATGTCACTTATTAAGTGTAAATAACAGTTTTTGTTCAGAGTATGGTACCCCGCTGACAAATACTTATCAGCCAGCTTATAGCACTACTTTTTCTGATAGTCAGTTAACATTCAGCGATAATACGGATAATAAAGCGGTCGCTGTTGTTGCAAAAACAGTTAATAAAAAGCCTAAAGTGGTCGCTGAACAAAAGAAAGATCAGTTAATTCAGTTAACTTTGCGTTCTAACGTACATGGTGATGAAGTTTTTATTAACGACATTAGTGTAGGTTCAACTCGCTTAGTAACAAGATTACCGCGTGGTTTGCATAAATTAGAAATACGCAAAGAGGGTTACATCCCTTATAAAGCACGTATTGACTTAAAAAAGACACGTACGCTTTTTGCTAAGTTAGAAAAAAAGTCAGAGTCGATTGCTGCACCGACTAAAAAGCGAGAGCAAATAATACAAGCAGATTGTCCTAAGGGAATGGAAGTTGATACGCAGCCACCAACAGTGGATTCGTCAGCCGTAATAATCCCTGTTGGCACATTTAAAATGGGCGATATTAACGGCAATGGACTGGAAAACGAGCGTCCTGTTGTTGAAAAAACGATTAGTGAATCTTTTGTCATGCAAAGTAAAGAAGTCACTGTTGGCGCATTTGAGAAGTTTGTAAACGAGACACAATACAAGACTGAAGCTGAAAAAGGCAAAGGCTGTGCTTATTATCTAAATGGAGAACCCGTTTGGGAAGCGAGCTTAAATTGGCGAGCTCCAGGGTTTGAGCAAACAAATGATTTTCCAGCTGTGTGTTTGACAAAAAATGATGCTACGGCTTACGCAGAATGGTTTTCTGATAAAACAGCACAAGTGTATCGTCTGCCAACAGAGGTTGAGTGGGAATATGCTGCGCGTGCAGGTACAGATACTGAGTACCCTTGGGGTAACGAAATTGGTAAAAACTTAGCAAACTGTGGTTGGTGTGGTAGCGAATGGTCAAACAAACGCACCGCTCCGGTAGGGTCTTTTTCTGCAAATGCATTTGGCTTATACGATACAGTGGGCAATGTATGGGAATGGACTAGTAGCACAGAGAATAAAAAAAATGCTGTGGTTCGTGGCGGCGCATGGAACTTTGCTCCTAGCCTCGCTCGTGCCTCAACGCGTTTAATCCTAGCGCCAGATTTTAGAGCTAATTACATTGGCTTTCGCTTAATGAGCGAACAATAATATTTAATGAGGAAGCACACGCTTCCTCTTTTTAATGATTACAAAGACGGCTGCGCTTTATATTGCTCATTACATTGAGAATGTTAAAGTAAGCGCAACTAAAATAAGAACGAATTTCAAAGGTCATCCAGCCTCATGTTTAAAAAACTCCGTGGTATTTTTTCAAACGATCTATCGATCGATTTAGGTACAGCCAACACACTAATTTATGTAAAAGAAGAAGGGATTGTATTAAACGAACCTTCAGTTGTTGCTATTCGTCAAGAGCGTGCTGGTGGGCCTAAAAGTGTTGCATCTGTAGGTACAGAAGCTAAGCAAATGTTGGGGCGTACACCTGGTAATATTAAAGCTATTCGTCCGATGAAAGATGGCGTGATTGCTGATTTTTATGTGACCGAAAAAATGCTCCAGCACTTTATTAAGCAAGTGCACAACAATAACTTTATGCGACCAAGCCCACGTGTACTTATTTGTGTGCCTTGTGGCGCTACACAGGTTGAAAAGCGTGCCATTCGCGAATCAGCGATGGGGGCAGGTGCTCGTGAAGTTTACTTAATTGAAGAGCCTATGGCTGCTGCAATTGGTGCAGGCTTACCAGTATCTGAAGCAACGGGCTCTATGGTTGTTGATATTGGTGGCGGTACAACCGAAGTGGCTATTATCTCACTCAATGGTGTTGTTTATTCGTCATCTGTTCGTATTGGTGGCGACAAGTTTGATGAAGCCATTATTAATTATGTACGTCGTAACTTTGGTAGTTTAATTGGTGAAGCCACAGCTGAGAATATTAAACACCAAATTGGTTCTGCATTTAAAACAGACGATCCAGTAGAAATAGAAGTGCGTGGTCGTAACCTTGCAGAAGGTGTTCCTCGTTCGTTCACACTTAACTCGCATGAAATTTTAGAAGCATTACAAGAGCCGCTAATGGGGATTGTAAGCGCTGTCATGGTTGCACTTGAGCAATCACCTCCTGAACTGGCATCTGATATTTCAGCACATGGCATGGTGTTAACTGGCGGTGGCGCATTACTAAAAGATTTAGATCGCCTACTCATGGAAGAAACTGGCATTCCAGTAGTTGTTGCTGATGATCCACTTACATGTGTTGCTCGTGGCGGCGGTAAAGCGCTTGAGATGATTGATGTGCACGGTGGTGACGTTTTTAGTTACGATTAATGAAATCAATGTTTGAAAAAACAATCTCTTTGCAACTGCGACTTTTTGTCGCAGTGCTTTTGAGTATCGTATTGATCCTTGGAGATAGATACACTAAGGGCGGTGAGAATATTCGCACCAGTTTGAATACCTTAGTTAGTCCGCTCATTTATGTTGCCAATCTACCTTACGAAGTATTTAGCTTTAGCGCTAAGAGCTTGCACACCCGCGAACAGTTACAAACTGAAAATGAAGCCCTGAAAAAAAAGCAAATATTGCAGAGCGAGCAAATTCAGCAATATGAATTCTTAGCAAAAGAAAATCAAAAATTACGAGCCTTAATGGGCTCGTCCTCAAAACACACCAATCGTAAAATTATTGCTCAAGTACTTTCTGTTCACTCAAATCCTTATAGCCACCAAGTGGTGATAAATCGAGGAACCACCGATGGTTTAAGTGAAAGCCAAGCAGTGATTGATGATATGGGACTTGTGGGGCAGTTGACTAAAGTGGGCTCAACTACTTCAAGAGTATTATTAATTACCGATACCACCCATGCTACGCCTGTACGTATTTTACGTAATGACGTGCGAACAGTGGTTGAAGGTATTGGTAAAATTAACGTACTGAAACTGTCGCATGTGCCGCATAGTTTAGATGTACGTATTGGGGATGTGTTGGTTACCTCTGGCCTTGGTGGTACGTTTCCTGAGGGCTATCCGGTAGCGGTGATCACCGAAATAACCCGTGATGAAGGACAACCTTTTGCGCAAGTATTTGCTGAACCTATAGCTCAATTAGACCGAATTCGATTATTAGTCGTGTTATGGCTAAATCAGCAGGAGTTGATGGGAGATGATTAATCGCCATATGCTATTAATTGCGTTAAGTATTTTCTTTGCATTGGTAATGGCTTTGATGCCGTTACCCTTTTCACTTGAACCATTTCGCCCTGACTGGGTGCTGCTGGTACTTATGTACTGGTCTTTGGCTTTACCGCATCGCTTAAACATAGGTACGGCTTGGGTTGTTGGATTAGTGATTGATTTAGCGACCGGTTCTTCTTTAGGTGTAAACTCATTAACCTACTCGGTGTGTATTTTTGTTACGGCAAGTAACTTTCAAAAAATTCGCAATTTTTCATTGTGGCAACAAAGCCTTTTAATTGGCTTATTTTTAACGCTTTATCATTTAATGCAGTTTTGGTTAAATCATTTTTTACTTGGCGTTTATTTTAGCCCACATTACTTATGGCCTGTATTAACAGGTATGTTGAGTTGGATATGGGTATTTTTATTACTTAGAAAATACCGTAGACACTTTAGGATCAGATAATGACTTGCGCAGTATATTTAGCCTCCGCGTCTCCCCGCCGTAAAGAGCTTTTAACCCAGTTGGGTATCGAGTTTTCACAATTTAGTGTTGATGCCGATGAAAGCCAGCTTGCTAACGAACTCCCATATGATTATGTCGAACGTTTAGCGCGTTTAAAGGCACAAATGGGCGTAAAACAAGGATATACCGATCGGCCTGTTCTAGGTAGTGATACCGTGGTAGTGATGGATAATCAATCATTATGCAAGCCACGAGATAAAGACGACTTTACTCACACCTTAAAACGTTTATCAGGAAATACTCACCAAGTGTTAACTGCTATCGCTTTTGCGACACCAGAAAAATTAATGAGTTGTGTTGTCAGTACTGATGTTACTTTTAAAATACTCTGTGATGAAGAAATAGACGCTTACTGGCAAACGGGCGAGCCTCAAGATAAAGCCGGTGGTTATGGTATCCAAGGGTTAGGCGGACGCTTTGTAACGCATATTTCGGGTAGCTATTTTGCCGTTGTAGGCTTACCTTTATATGAGACAGAACAATTATTACATACATTCTTAAGAGGGTAGCATGAGTACAGAACTACTGATCAATGTCACGCCGAGTGAAAGTCGCGTTGCCCTAATCGAAAACGGTGTATTACAAGAAATTCAGCTAGAGCGTATTGGTAATTTAGGTATAGTAGGCAATATTTACTTAGGTAAAATAAGTCGCGTGCTACCTGGAATGCAAGCCGCTTTTGTTGATATAGGCTTAGAGAAAGCCGCCTTTTTGCACGCTTCAGATATCGTCAATAGTGCTTCTATTGTTGAAGGTGTTGACGATGAGCCAATTAAAAAAGTCCAAGATATTCGTGAGCTTGTTCGCCAAGGTCAGTACATTATGGTGCAAGTGGTTAAAGATCCATTGGGCAGTAAAGGTGCTCGCTTAACCACTGATATTACTATACCGTCACGCTATTTAGTATTTATGCCAGATGCGACGCATGTTGGTGTGAGTCAACGTATCGAAACGGAAGAGGAACGCGCTAGGCTTAAAAAAATTGTTGCTGAATATGGTGATGAAAACGGTAGCTTTATTGTTAGAACTGCCGCAGAAGGCGCAAGTGAAGTAGAGCTTCGTCACGATGCTGCATTTTTAAAAAAGCTGTGGGATAAAATAGTTTCTAAGCGCCGTAAAACCAGCAAAGCGAGTATTCTGCATGAAGATCTTACGCTGGCTTTTAGAACATTACGTGATTACGTGGGCGAAGATATGGAGCGCATTCGTGTTGACTCTAAGCTTACCTATCAAGAGCTTAAGCTGTTTACTGAAGAATTTGTGCCGTTATTATCACAAGTACTTGAGTATTATCCGGGCGAGCGCCCCATTTTTGATTTATTTGATGTAGAAAGTGAAATTCAAAAGGCGTTGCACCGTAAGGTGACTTTAAAGTCTGGCGGGTACTTGATCATAGATCAAACAGAAGCAATGACCACGGTTGATGTTAATACCGGTGCATTTGTTGGTCACCGTAACCTTGAAGAAACTATTTTTAATACCAATGTTGAAGCAACCTCTGCTATTGCCCGTCAACTAAGGCTGCGCAATTTGGGCGGTATTATTATTATCGACTTTATTGATATGGTGAGCGATGAGCACAAACGCCGGGTAATGCACTCATTAGAGTCTGCGCTCGCTAAAGATCGTGCTAAAGCCAATATTAATGGTTTATCGGCATTGGGGCTGGTTGAAATGACCCGCAAGCGAACTCGCGAAAGTTTAGAGCATATACTGTGTGATGTATGTCCTGCATGTTCAGGGCGAGGCTCTCAAAAAACGGTTGAGACCGTATGCTATGAAATCCTTCGTGAGATAGTACGTGTTAACCGCGCTTATGCAGCTGATAAGTTTGTAGTTTATGCATCTCCTGCAGTATGTGAAGCGCTATTAAATGACGAATATCATAACCTTGCAGAGTTAGAGTTATTTATTGGTAAGCAAGTTAATATTCAAACAGAGAGCTTATACAGCCAAGAGCAGTTTGATGTGGTAATGATGTAATGAAATTTAAAGCGGCCTGTTTCTTTTGTGTGCGCAAATTATGGCAAATAAGTGCTGTAATTTTGGTGCTACTGGCCGTCATTGTTTCTATTTTAAAATACACCTTACCCTACGCAAATGACTATAAAAGCGAGATAGAAAACTACCTTGATAGCAAGTTTGATATTAGCCTATCGATAGGCGCTATATCGGCAAGTTGGCAAGGTAATGGCCCTGCCTTAGTGCTCGAAGAATTATCATTTAAAGACAACCAAACCGCCCCTATTTCTTTAACTATTGCGAAAACCAGTTTAGAGCTAAACCTTTGGGAAAGCCTAAAGTCCCTTCAACTTAAGTCGAATTACTTTGTCATCAATGGTTTTCATACCAAGGTTAATGTCGCGAATTTATTTGTAGGTAACCAAGACGATGTGTCATTTGAGCAAAAGGAATTAATAGAAGGGCTGTTTTTAGGTGAAACCGGTCATTTTGCAATAGAAAACTCCAGTATCAATTTTGTTTTAGAAGATAACAAAGAACGTAAACTACTATTAGAAAACATTGTATGGCAAAACCAAGATAAACAACATCTTGGTAGTGGTAGTCTAGCCTTACCGGGCATTTCGGTGGGTAATTTTGATGCGCGTATTGCACTCAAGGGTGAAACCTTAGAGCAAATGGTCGGCGATTTATATGTGCAGGCTAATCAGGTTGATGTGTCAAATTGGCTAGCGCAATATATTAATACTCAAAAGCAGCAACTACATAGCGATTTAAATTTACAAGCTTGGCTTAGATTAGAGCAGGGCCTAGTGAGTGACGTAAAAGTTCAGTGGTTACCGAGCGCGGTAAATTGGCAACTCAATGAGCAAACACAAAAGGTAAGCCTAAGTGAAGGGGGATTTCATTTATACCCAGAGCAAAATAGCTGGCGATTAAAAAGCACGGGCTTAGCATTTAGTACGGGTGAAACCACATGGCCAAGCCTTGAATTTGAAGCCTTATTGGGTAAGCAAAATAAAATATGGCTACAGCAACTTGATTTAGCGCTATTGAGTGATTTAGCTGAGTTGACTAATTTTACCGACTTAGCCCCTTTTTTAGCACGCCAACCTAGCGGACAAATAAAGACTGCGTACCTTGAGTTTGCAGATACAAAGCAATGGCAACTATGGTTTGATGCTGATGAAATTAGCTGGCAAGAAAAAAACGCCGTACCTGCCGCTCAATCTTTAAGAGTTAATGGGCTGGTTAATCAGCAGTATGGTCGCATTGCGGTTTTTGGTGAGAACAGCCATTTAATTACAGGCGCTAGCTTTAGTAATAATATTGATTATAACCAATTAAATATTGAGCTAGATTTAGCTAAGCGCTCAGGCGATTGGTACATCAGTAGTGATAACCTTTGGCTTGATAACAATGAGGTGACTTTAAGCGCACAAATGCAGCTAAGCTTAGGTGATGCGCCACGCTTAGATTTATATGCTGAAGCGTTTGCATCAGATGCCAGTATTGCTGGTCACTATTTTCCTTTAACGTTAATGAGTCCTGACTTAATTAGTTATTTAAATGGCGCAATAAAAGCAGGCGAAGTATCAAATACTCAGGTGTTATTTTCTGGCCCACTATCAGGCTTTCCATT
The DNA here is from genome assembly GCF_030407535.1 of Pseudoalteromonas sp. APC 3224. Lineage (GTDB taxonomy): Bacteria > Pseudomonadota > Gammaproteobacteria > Enterobacterales > Alteromonadaceae > Pseudoalteromonas. The sequence continues at coordinate 38,410 of NZ_JASDDF010000021.1, forward strand.
TGAAGATGGTTCAGGGCAGTTTGATGTAATAGCACAAATAGATAATGCCACCTACCAATTCGATCCCGATTGGCCAGCAGTTACTAATGCCAATGTAAAACTGCATTTTGCTAATGAGCGAATGGATATATATAGTCAGCAAGGTCAACTGGTAAACCTTGACGTTGGCAGTAGTGTACATGTAAGTATTGATGACTTAATGGGCGATGCGCCGTTGGTAGTTAGTATTAATAAGCAAGCTGAGCTTGAAAAAATGCACGATTTTTTTGCCGCTACGCCTTTAGCAAATCCATTAGCTGATATTTTTAATGTTGTGCAAGGGCAGGGGCTGGCAAGTGCAAATATTGAATTGCTAATAGGTTCACAATTTGAGGGGGGAGCCAGCGTCAGTGGTAAGGTTAATTTACTCGACTCACCTCTCTACATTTCTGCACCTGGCATTTCGCTTGAGCATTTAAAGGGCGAACTTAGCTTTAATAACCAACAAATAAATCTCACTAATGCAACGGCTACATGGCTGGGTATGCCCTTAACTATTAATTACAATAGTGACGCAAACGCAGAGGATTATCGCGCTAATATAAATATAAATGCTCAGCTTGATGCACAAACACTTATAAACCGTGGGCAAGGCATTTTAGATGGTTACTTAAGCGGGCAAAGTGATGTTGATATTGCTTTGGAGCTTAACTTTACCGAGCAAGGGTTTAACTACCGTGCCCAAGTTGAATCGCCACTTATTGGCTTAAATAGTTCTTTGCCTGGAGCATATACAAAAAGCAGTGAGCAAGCTTGGCCACTGAGTGCAGTTATTCAGGGTGATGATATATCTAACTTGATCACCGCAAACGTTGATCAGCTAGTGTATTTTAATGCCATTCTAGACAATGCTAAATCACAGTTTAACAACGCCCACTTTATAATCGGTAACAAAGATTTAGGGCTTAACGCGCAAGATTTAGCGGTAAGTATTAACTTAGCGCAAAGTGAGTTATTACCTTGGATTGATTTAATTGATCAAATTATTAATGCAGCTAAAGCGCAGCCAGAGAGTGCATCGCCAGGTATTATGCCGCCTTTGTATGAGGTTGTTGCGAATATTAACTCTTTTAATGTGAGTGGCATGCAGTTTAATGATTTTGATATGCGTTTATCGCCCTTAAATAATAACTTGCAATTAAAGCTCAATGCTAAAGAATTACGAGCAGAAGTGTTCATTCCCAGCGAGCAATCAAGTCAGCCGATTCGAATAAACAGTGACTATTTAAGGCTTAATTTTTTAGAGGCCGAAACACAGCAACCGAGCGAAAAATCATCTCCTGAACAACTTGCATGGCTTACAAATTTGCCTGCTATTGAGTTTGAATGTGCCGATTGTAAGGTCAGCCATTATCAGCTAGATAAAGTCAGCGCCTCATTGTTAGGTGATGGTAAAAAACTGCTTATTTCTGAGCTAGTAGTTGATAAGGGCGATCATATATTACGTACTAAAGGGCAGTGGCAAAATGGCCTAACAGCAATGAGCGGCGAACTTAAAAGTGATGATATTGGCGCCTTATTTAATGAATTTGATATTACCACCACTATTAAAGACTCAAACGCGAATCTAAATTATCAACTAAATTGGCAAGCGGCACCTTATAAATTAGACATTGCTAGTTTAGACGGTGAAATTAGTTGGGATTTAGGCGAAGGCCATTTAACTGAGGTGAGTGATGGAGGCGCACGGGTATTTTCATTACTGAGCCTTGATTCATTAGTGCGTAAGCTAAAACTTGATTTTAGAGATGTATTTTCTAAAGGTTTTTTCTATAACAGCATGAAAGGTACGATGCAGATAGATAAGGGCATTGCCTATACCCAAGATACTAAAATGGATGGGGTGCCTGCCGATCTCTCGATTAAAGGGTATGCAAATTTAAATACTCTCGAAATTGACTACGACTTAGCAGTAGCACCGCAAGTAACGTCGAGTATTCCAGTAATTGTGGCTTGGATGGTTAACCCAGTAACGGGGCTTGCAGCTTTAGCAATTGATAAAGTAATTCATTCTGCGCGAGTGATCTCAGAGATCAACTTTAAAGTGACGGGTAAAATGAACGATCCTCAGGTACAAGAGTTAGATCGTAAGAGCCGAGAGGTGACTTTACCGCAAGCAGCACAAAATCAGCCGCAAGCATCCTCAGAGTTAAAACTCAAAGATGCTGAGGTTAGCGCCGCGCAATGAGTAAATCACTTATAAGTACAACACCTGCGATTATTGCATTACAAATGTGCTCAGGCTTAAACCCTGATGATAACATTGCAGCTTTAAAGCAAGCGTTAGCTGAATTACCAAGCACGCGGCCTTTGTTAGTATGTTTACCAGAAGCGTTTTTAGTGTTTAGTAAACACGCTGGTGATACGTTGTTAGTGTCTCAGCGTATTGAGCAATATAAACAGCAAATTAGTGAATTGTGTCGTAAACACAATATTTGGTTAAATGCTGGCACCATGCCAGAGCCCTATGACCAACATAAGTATTACGCTGCCTCACACTTGTTTAATAACCAAGGCGATATTGTTGCAAGCTATAACAAAATACATTTATTTGATGTTGAGGTAGATGACCAGACCGGCAGCTACCGAGAGTCCGACTTTACTCAAGCGGGCGATGAGATTGTGGTTGTTGATTCTCCCTTTGGTAAAATTGGTTTAACAGTATGTTATGATTTGCGCTTTGCTGGTTTATTTAATGCCTTAGCTCGTAAAGGCGCAGAAATTATATTAGTACCCAGTGCGTTTACTGTTCCAACAGGTAAAGCGCATTGGCAGCCGCTACTTGCAGCACGAGCCATAGAAACTCAGTGTTATGTTATTGCTGCAGCGCAATATGGAACACATGAAAACGGTAGACAAACTTATGGTCACAGCCTGGTGTTATCGCCCTGGGGTGAAACATTAAGTGAAAAACCAACAGGGCTTGGTTTTATTAGTTGTACCGTAGATTTGAACCAGTTACACAAAATTAGACGAGATATGCCGCTGCAATCTCACCAACGATTTAGAGAGCCATTATTATGAATTCGGTTGAACAGCATTTATTACACGACAGCCAGCTAAATCGAGAAGAACTCGAAAAAACATTAGCTTATATTCACCAGCACAAAGTTGATTATGCCGACCTTTATTTTCAATCGAGTCATCATGAGTCTTGGGTATTAGAAGACGGCCTTGTTAAAGAAGGGTCTTATAATGTTGAGCGTGGTGTTGGCGTACGGGCTGTTAGTGGTGAAAAAACCGGTTTTTCGTATTCAGATGCAATCAATCTTGAAGCGTTAAACAAAGCAGCCACGGCTGCACGTAGTATTGCCGATGCCGGTGAAGATAAAGCGGTTAAAGTATTTAGTGATGTGGCTGCAAAACAGCAGTTTTCACCGCATCAACCAATTTCTAGCATGAGCGATACCGATAAAATTAATTTGTTACGTGAGCTTGAAAATTATATCCGCGAATTAGCCCCTGATGCTGAGCAAGTTATTAGCTCAATGTCTGCGGTATACGAAGAAGTATTAATTGCAGCCAGTGATGGCACCTTTGCTACCGATATTCGCCCACTGATCCGTTTAAACTGCTCTGTATTGCTAGAGAAGAATGGTCGCCGTGAACGTGGCGGTGCTGGTGGCGGCGCACGCCTAGACTATGGTTACTTTAAAGAGCTTGTTGATGGCAAGCCGCGTTGGATGGGCTTTGCAGAAGAAGCCGTTCGTCAAGCTAAGGTAAACTTAGAAGCTATTGATGCCCCAGCGGGTACTATGGAAGTAGTATTAGGTAATGGCTGGCCAGGCGTGTTGTTACACGAAGCAGTCGGTCATGGTCTAGAAGGTGACTTTAACCGTAAAGGCGCGTCTGCGTTTAGCGGTAAAGTAGGGCAAAAAGTCGCTTCAGAGCTATGTACTGTGGTTGATGATGGTACTATGGCTGATCGTCGTGGTTCACTTAATGTGGATGACGAAGGCACGCCTGCAGCCTATAACGTACTTATCGAAAACGGTATTTTAAAAGGCTATATGCAAGATAAAATGAACGCGCGTTTGATGGGGGTAAACCCAACAGGTAACGCACGTCGTGAGTCATACGCGCATTTACCAATGCCACGTATGACCAACACTTATATGTTAGGTGGCGAGCATAGCCAAGCTGATATTATCAGCACGGTTAAAAAAGGCGTGTTTGCCCCTAATTTTGGTGGTGGCCAAGTGGATATCACCTCAGGCAAGTTTGTATTTAGTGCCTCAGAGGCCTACTTAATTGAAAATGGCAAAATTACTCAGCCTATTAAAGGGGCAACATTAATTGGTAATGGCCCTGAGGTTATGCAACAAATCTCTATGGTAGGTAATGATTTAGCGCTTGATAAAGGCGTAGGTGTTTGTGGTAAAGATGGTCAAAGTGTACCAGTAGGTGTTGGCCAACCAAGTTTGAAAATTGATCAGTTAACAGTGGGTGGCACGGCTTAATTTTATTACTGCCAAATACTACAAATAAAACCTTGGAAGTGCATGCTTTCAAGGTTTTATTTTGTCGGCTGTTTATTTAAATTTGCTGCTGAAAAAAATCCATAAATGCGACAACTTGTCGTGGCTGAAATTGCCTTGATGGGTAAAGAAACTGTAAGCCAATCTGTTGTTTATCTTTATTACTAAAACCGAGAATATAGTCATCAAGTAGTGTCACTAAATGACCCTTTGTCAGATCATCGCTAATATCTACCATTGATTTTAGAGCAATCCCGGCACCATCAATTGCCCATTGTCTGATCACCGCACCATCACTGCTACTCATAGCCACAGGGACGCGAATTATTTGATCTTTAAAATGCCAATCATTCATCGATTGACCAAATCGCTCCATTACTAGGCAGCGATGATTTAATAAATCGCTTGGCTGCAAAGGTTGGCCATGTATTTTTAAATATTCAGCTGAAGCACATAACACACGTTGATTGGCCTTGATCATTCGGCTAATCAAATTGCTATCGGGTAAGTTTCCAAAGCGAATAGCAATATCAATACCTTCTTCAACTAAATTGACTAAGCCATCGGTTAAATGCAGGTGTGGTTTAACTTGTGGGTTTTGTGCTACAAATTTAGCTATTGCAGGGGCAACAAACTGTTTACCAAAGTCAGAGGGTGCGGTTATTTTGAGACTACCCGAAAGGGTGTTTTTACTAAGCTGAATACTTTGCTCTGTGGCATCAATTTCAGCAATTACTCTTAAACAGCCTTGATAAAATTGCTCTCCAGCCTCGGTCAATTTAATACTGCGAGTATTACGTATTAACAGTCGGGTTTGATAGTGATTTTCAAGCTGGTTGATACGTGCCGTCATACTCGCAGGCGATAAACCAATTTTTCGCCCAGCTGCAGCAAGCCCGCCAGAGCGCACCACATGAACAAAAAGCTGCATATCATCAATCTTAGCCATCGTTCCTCACTCTTTATAATTCAGTATTAATGAATAGTGTTTTTGATATTAACTCAATTATCAAATTTAAGTAAATAGTTAAACTGGTTGTACTCATTATCAACAGAGAAAGTTTATGCGTTTAGATCATGTATTAATTTCTAGTTGTGATTACCAGGTGATGCGACGGTTCTTTATTAATTCAGTTGGGCTAAGTGAAGGGTATCGTCCGCCTTTTCCTTTCGAGGGAGCGTGGTTATACGGCAGCGATAACGTTGCTTTGATTCATCTGGTTAATGCCGCTAGTAATAAAGCGCAACAGGGTTACTTATCAGCATTAAACAGCAAAACCCAAGGCCGAGGAGTGGTAGATCACATTGCCATTCGTAGCATAGGTTATCAAGGATTGAAAAGTCGCTTAGCGCAAACAGGTATAAGTTATTTCGAGCGAACCGTGCCAGAGCTCCTAGAGCATCAAGTATTTATACCTGGGCCTGAAGAGATGAAAGTCGAAATGCTATTTAGCAGTGATGAAATTTAATTTAAATCCAGATAAACATTATTTATAAGAGAGTTAGTTATGTGTATAGAATCCTTATTTGAAGCTAAAACCCTCGGTGGCATGGTTACGCAAAATAGAATTGTGATGGCACCTATGACCCGTTCGCGAACTGCGCAACCGGGCGATATTCCTACTGAACTGATGGCCACTTATTATGCGCAGCGTGCTACTGCAGGACTGATTATTTCTGAAGCAACACAAATTTCTGCTCAGGGCAAAGGTTACTCATTTACGCCAGGTATTTACACGCAAGAACAAATCGAAGGTTGGAAGCAAGTAACACAAGCTGTGCATAAAGAAGGCGGTAAAATATTTTTACAACTTTGGCACGTTGGTAGAATGTCGCACTCTTCATTTCATCATGATGGAACGCCAGTTGCCCCATCTGCACTTGCTCCAGATGCACAAGTTTGGGTGGTAGGCGATGATGGAGAAGGGCGGATGCTTGACTGCCCAACCCCACGAGCACTAAGTGTTAAAGAAATTAAAGAAATAGTAAATGATTATAAGCAAGCGGCAATTAACGCGATTGAAGCTGGTTTTGATGGCGTTGAAATACATGGAGGTAACGGGTATTTGATTGATCAGTTTTTAAGACGCTCAGCAAATAAACGCACAGATGAATATGGCGGTAGCCAAGAAAATCGTATTCGTTTTGCCTGTGAAATTATTAGCGCAATTAGTAATGCCATTGGCGCTCATAAAGTGGGTGTTAGATTAGCGCCTTTTATCACTCAGCGTGGTATGGATGATAGTGAAGCAATTGACACTATTTTATTAGCAGCAAAGCAATTTGAGCAAATTGGTATTGCGTATATTCATCTTGCTGAAGCGGACTGGGACGATGCACCTAGTGTAACACCAGAGTTTAGAGCCGCACTTCGTCAGTATTTTAGTGGCGCGATTATTGTTGCCGGTAATTATACCGAGTATTCAGGTGCGCAGCTTATTGAACAAGGTCTTGCTGATTATATTGCATTTGGTCGCCGTTTTATTGCTAACCCAGACTTACCGTATCGTATTCAAGAGCAACTGCCACTAAACACCATTACCGATGGGAGAACATTGTTTGGAGGTACAGCCAAAGGTTATACCGATTACCCAGCGTATCAAAAGTAACTTTCGTTTTAACTGAAAATATAAGGACTGAAAATGGTTAACTTTTCAAACTCAGCAGTTACTTTACTGATCAGCGGGCTGTTTAGTAGCGCCAGTTTTGCGGCTGAATTTAGTTTATCGAGCCCTGACTTACAGCCAGGGCAGGCAATAAAGAGTGAGCAATATTGGAATAGCTTTGGTTGTCAGGGGGGTAATGTTAGACCACAACTTAAATGGCAAAATGCGCCTAAAAAAGCCAAAAGCTTTGCCGTGACAGTGTATGACAATGACGCACCAACTGGCAGTGGTTTTTGGCACTGGGTAGTACATGATATTCCTTTTACTAGTAACTCATTATCTTCAACGACTTTGCCCAAAGGAGCCATTGAAGGTAATACAGATATGGGTAAGCCGGGATACTTTGGACCATGTCCACCAGAAGGACGCAAGCATAGCTATACCTATAAAGTGTATGCACTGGATGTAGAAAAATTAGCTGTTCCACAAGGAGCAACAAGTGCACTTACAGGGTTTTTCTTACATCAGCACTCTTTGCAAACAGCCGAGATCACAGTAACGGCAGGACCGCGTTAATTAGCTTAGGAGATAAAAAATGAAGGCTTTACCTTTACTCACTGTTTTAATAGCACTGTGTAGCAGTAGGCTGTTAAGTGCGGCCCCATTATCTGATGAATCAGGCTATTGGCCTGATGATGCACAATTAGTGATTTCTATTTCAATGCAATTTGAGGCAACAGCACAAGATAGCTCTGACGAAGATGAAAGCAATAAGAGTACGGTGAAGTCGACTTGTCATCCAGTGAAAACGCAGTCTGAACTTGAACGAGATATAAGAACGGGTGGTTGATAGAACAAAATAAAAACCCACTTTGAAAAGTGGGTTTTTATTTTAAGAATTAAAGCTCAAAGGGAGCAACACCGACAGCTTGCATTTGATAACCCACTTGAGCTATTTCGCCAGACCAAGTTTGCGTTTTAATAACGCCCGTTACAACAATTGCATCATATAAGCTATCGATAGGCACACCGCCTTTAATAGTTACATGAACCAGCTGATTTGGCGGTGGAGGTGGCACATGAATACAAGCACCAAAGTAAGGGACTAATAAAAACTCGGTAATAAGTTCGCTGTCACCTTCAAGTGGCACAACAAACCCAGGTAAGCTAACAGACTGCCCATCAAGTGCTTTAACAACCGGCGCGTCCAAATCAGGTTGCACCCAGTTTTGCTCACTGCCTTCGTGATTAGCTTGTGCTTGGGTATCTATTTGCACATGCCCTTGTGGGATCAAGTCTTCCCAAAAAATTTCCTTCGGGGGATTTGCAATGCTAGCAAAGCTAATTAGCACTGCACTTAATAGCATTAAAGAGTGTGTAGTTACTTTAAACAACGTCATGATCATCCTAAAGTTTATATTTTTATACTCATACCATCACTAAGAGAATAAAAGTAAGCGCGTGTAGCAGGGATCAAGCCAATAATGAATCCCGCAGCCATAATAACGCCAATCAAAGTGAGTTCATAGTCAGAGAGCATACTGATACTAATGCTCACTCCTGCTTGGCTTTGTAAGTAACCCGCGGTTGTGCCCATAAGCGCATAAAATAGAGTGCAGCCTACTAAGCAACCTAAAAAGGTAGTGAGCAGTGATTCTATACTGATCAGTGAAAATAATTGCCAAGGGCGGGCGCCCACAGAACGCAATATTGCCAGTTCTCTGCGGCGTTGATTAAGGTTAGCCAGCAGTGTGGTTAACATACCGAGCAAGCTAATAATGACCACCACAAATGAAAATAGCAATAGGATCTTTTCTATTATTGCCAGCATTTCCCAAAGCTCTTTTAGTGTGACTGTGGGCATAATCGCTAATAGAGGCTCTTGCTTATATTGATTTATGTTGCGCCTAATTTGTAGCGTATAAAGCGGTGAATCGAAGCCCATTAAAAAGGCGGTAATTTGTTTTGGATGGCCAACTAGTGCGTGATTCGAGTGGTCATGATGATCGTCATGATCATGATGGCCGCCACCATGAATCAATTCAATTGCCGCCAGCGGCACATGCAATGTTTTATCAACAGGGGTGCCAGTAGGCTTTAAAATACCAACAACTTTGAAGGGGTTATCGTCATGATGATGAAAGCTAGTATTGCCCATACCATGAGAAATCACGATTTCATCACCAATTTTATAGGCCAGTTTACTTGCAACCTCACTCCCTATAACAACTTCATTGATGCTAGAAAAAGCCTGTCCTTGTCTAAATGCTAAGGACTGTTTTTTAGCAAATCGATAGTGCTTAAAATAATCAAGTGTGGTGCCTAAAACTGCTTGTCCTTTATGGCTATCACCAAGGCTGATAGGAATGCTCCATTTAACCCCGCGTTGTTTTATTATGTATTGATAACTTTGCCAGCTCACCCCATTATTAGTGTGGCCAATTCTAAACACCGAGGACAGTAGTAATTGAATATCGCCAGTACGTGCGCCAACAATTAAATCGGTACCCGAAATGGTATTACTAAAACTACTTTTAGCATCTACGCGAACGCGCTCAATACTGAGTAATAACATGACGCTAATCGCAATAGTGAGCAATGTCAGTAATACACTGGCACGTCTATTTAGCAAACTTTTATAGGCAAGTTTAAATAAAATCATACATCACCTTGTAAATTTACTAAGTCGATTGTGCGGCTAAAGAGTGGCTTTAATGTTTCATCGTGACTGACAAAAACAAGCGTGCTGTTACTTTTTTTTGCTTGTTCAAATAGCAGCTTAATAAAGCTTTCACGATTTTGCGTATCAAGTGCTGAAGTTGGCTCATCGGCAATGATAAGTTCGGGACTGCCTATAAATGCGCGTGCTGCGGCAACTCGCTGTTGTTGCCCAATACTTAAAGTGGCAACATTTTGATTATGAAAGTGCGGCTCCAACCCAAGTGCGTTGAGAAGTCGGGCGGCTTCTTTAGTTAAACTATCAGTTTGGTTGAGTACGTGCTGCTGACGCTTTTTCGAAAATTGGCATCCTAAACATACATTTTCTAATGGGGTTAAATAAGGTAGTAAATTAAAGTTTTGGAAAATATAGCCAATATGATCAGCTCTAAATGCATCGCGCTGTGCATTGGTAAGCGCACTTAGGTTTTGGTTCAAAACACAAAGTTGGCCGCTAGTGGTTACATTAATGCCTGCCAGTAGTGCCAGTAAGGTAGATTTACCACTACCGCTTGGCCCATGTAAAAAAACATGTTCACCTTCATCAATGGCGAGTTGCTCAATAGTGAGAGTGGGGCTGGCTGCTTTTTTATGCCATTTAAAAGATACATTCTCAAGGTTGATCATAACGGCTTACCAACTCCAATAGTTAAGTCTTTTGCGCATTTTAAATTGTCTAAGAAGATTAAGCGGTTTAGCTTTGAGCTTTTCATCACTATGCAACAGTTCATTGGTTGCGCAAAGTACTCGTTGGCTTGACTTACCATCTGCGTATGGGTGTAATTCTTGGCAAAAGGCTTCAATATTATCCACCAGTTCTTTTGGATAAGTTAGTGCATAGTCTATTGCGGCTTCAACGTTATTTTTATCTGTAATATCAAGTAAGTGTTTTTCAGGTGCTTTATTACAAAACGTTACAACCGGTTTTCGTTGTACCAAAAACATCAGTAATATGGATGAAGTATCGCACAGCATTACATCAGCAGATTGCAGTAATGGAATAACATTATCTGTTTCAACAAAGGTTAGATTGTCATTACTCAACGCTTGGTATTTATCAACCCACTCTTGCGGCATTTTCGGATGAAACTGAACTAATAGTCGCCATTTACCGCTTTCACTAAAGTGTTTTATTTGTTCATAAAGTTTAGGTGCAAGAGATAAGCGTTTTGAAAATGTAGAGCAGATCAATACCGTTGGGCGAGAGTCTGTTTCATCGATATGGCTAGGCTTTGAGTTACCGTTAAAGAATTGATCTAGGGGAGGCCAACCTGTTTCTACTACCTTAAAATAGCCCAGTTTTTTTTGTAACGCCGTAAACGGAGCCGTCGTATTTGGGCCTTGCGTACAATATAAATCAAAACATCCCCGAACTTTAAAGTGATCGTTTTGGCCTTTTTTGTTTAGCTTTCCTGCATCAAAGCCGTGAAAAACAGCTACTTTCTTTCCTGGGAAAAATGTAGGGATAGAGTTCGCTGGTGCAAAGGTTGCGTCAGGCGCCCATTGGTTTATCTCATGAATAGAATTTAGTGTTTTTTCATCACTTTTCAAAAAGTCAGGGTTAACATTATCACCCTCTAAGAACCATTTAACTTCCCCTCCTTGAGCTAATATTTCTGCTTGCAATGGCCTTAAAATAGCATAGGAATAATTTTGAGAAATATACATTAGATATTTCTTATTCTTAGTGGCAGTTAAATAGTTCAAGCTAGCTCCTTAGGGCAAGTAATTATGCAAGTTTACCCCAATGCGTCAGCTAGATAAATATTCTGAGATGATTTGTTTTTAGCCTAAGATTGAGCTTTGTGGTTGCCTAGATTATTATAGAGCGCCTAACCCCAATTCCATACTTTGCTCTTTGAGCATGCCAAACCCCGGAGATAGCATGACTAGCTATAAAGTTTTAGACGTAAACGATGACTTACCCATTCGTACTAAAGGTAAAGTACACAGTGGCAAAGTGCGTTCAGTTTATTGGTTAACCGATGCAGATAGCAAACGCTTAATAAATGAAAAAGGCTATAATGTTCCTGCCGATACTGAATTAGCCATTATGGTTATTTCAGACAGAATTTCTGCTTTTGATTGCATATGGCAAGGTGAAAATGGCCTAAATGGCGTTCCTGGTAAAGGGATTGCATTAAACTCAGTGGCTGCTCATTGGTTTAACATGTTTAATGAAGCCGGTTTGGCGGGTAATCATATTGTTGATATTCCTCATCCATACGTATGGATTGTTCGTAAAGCCAGTACAGTTAAAGTTGAAGCAATTGCTCGTCAATATATTACCGGCAGTATGTGGCGCGACTACGCCAAAGGCGAAAGACACTTTTGTGGTTTGCAACTTCCAGAAGGCTTAAAAGCGAATCAAAAGCTTGAGCAAGTACTTATAACTCCTTCTACTAAAGGTATTATAGAAGGGGTTGCTGATATTCCTGCCGTAGATGATGTAAATATTACGCGTGAAAATATTACGAACAACTTAGATGTTTTCAATTTTAAATCGGCTGACGATGTCACCAAATATGAAAAATTATTGGTAGAAGGGTTCGAGCTAATTAGTAATGAGTTAGCTAAGCTTGGCCAGATTTTCGTTGATACCAAATTTGAATTTGGTTACGTAGAAGATTTAAATGGTGCTCAGCAGCTTATTTATATTGATGAAGTAGGGACACCAGATTCATCGCGTATTTGGGATGAAGCATCTTATAAGAATGGCAAAATTGTTGAAAACTCAAAGGAAGGCTTCCGTCAGCTGTTAATTAATAACGTGCCAGAGAGTGATGTATTATTAAATAAAGACCGTATGGCTGAGCGTGAGCAGCTAGCAAAAGATTATATTTTACCTGAGTCAGTAATGCTTGAAGTGTCTGACACTTATGTGGGTATTGCTAGCAAAATTGTCGGTAAAGAGATCGTTATACCCAATGATCCGCGCCAAGAAGTGATTGCAATTTTAGATACTGACTACGGTTTAATTAATCACTAACGAGCAAGTTAATCTTAATGATAAAGCTTGTTTCAACTAGTGAAAAAGTATTTATTTTAACTAACTGAGCTATAATTCTTGCAATTAGTGCTCGTCTCTAATTAACTTAACCTATGGTGAATATTTAGGTGTGATTATGTTAGAGCGAGCAATGCAAGTTATTGCAAAACGTCGTTATTTATTAGTACTGGGTGCATTGTTTAGTGTATCGGCGTTTGGCAATACCATTAATTTGGTTATTAAAGATCAGCATGGCCAAGTATTGCCTAATGCTGTAGTAGAAATAAATCATTTACCTTCCTCAAAAGCTACGGGCAATTTACCCACGGCGGTAATGGATCAAGTTGATAAACAGTTTTCACCGCAGCTGCTTATTGTACGTCAAGGTCAGTACGTAAACTTTCCAAATAGCGATAATATTCGCCACCATGTATATTCTTTTTCAAAAGCAAAGCCTTTTCAATTAAAGCTCTATTCTGGCCAGCCAGAAGAACCCATTAAGTTTGATAATCAAGGGGTTGTTGTTCTTGGCTGCAACATCCACGACTCTATGGTGGGCTATATTTATGTTGCTAACAGTAATCATGTGTATACCAGCAACGAGCAAGGCCAGATAAAACTACAAGTTGACTCTTTTCCTGTGCAAGCCAGTATCTGGCATTCACTGCAAACAGCGACTTTGGATAATAAAAAAATGTTTGATATAAAATCAACCAGCCCGGTATCAATCACTATAAATACGTCTACGCCTGCACCACGTAACACCTTTGGCAGTCAATTTAGGGAAGGTAATGGGCAATAATTTACGTAGTCGTATAACAACGTTATGCGTTGGCTTGGTGTTACTTACAACTTTACTCAGCTTAGTGAGTTTTTGGTGGTCTACGAGTAAGTTTCAGGCAGAAAAAGTACAGCAAAATATAACGGTTGCGCAAAGCGTTTATAAGCAATATTTAAAATCAAAAGAGAGCTTGCTATTAACTGCTGCAAAGGTGTTAACCGCTGATTTTGGTTTTAAGCAGGCAGTTGCTACTCGCGATGCAGCCACCATTAGTAGTGTATTATACAATCATAGCCAACGGATCAATGCCGATTTAATGCTGTTGCTCGATTTATCGGGGCGGTTAGTGTCTGCTAATGTGAATGCACAAAATTTTGCAGATAACCTACAGCCCTTGATGGATGAATTATTAAATAATTCTGAACAATCGAGCTTTGTAGTGTTAAATAATCAGCTCTATCAAGTAATATTATTGCCAGTTAAAACCCCCAGAACCATCGCTTACAGTTTAGTCGGGTTCAAAATCACATCGGCTGTGACTACTGAGCTGAAAAGCTTAACCGGTATGGAGGTTAGCTTTGTTGCGCAATTAGATAGTTTTGCAGCAAGCTCGTTTGCACCTCAACCTGAAAAATTTCAACCTATAGAATACTTTGAAAATAAAACTACAGCTCGTTTTTTTGCTGAATATTTGGCCTATGAAAATCAACAAATAGCTTTACCATCTTTGCAATCACACCCGGTCACCTTACTACTAAGTGCTGATTTAACCTCAAGTTATCGAGATATTGAGCAACTATTGCTAACGCTAGTTACATTGGCCGTGTTAACCATGTTATTTGGTGTGATCACCAGTAGTTTGCTTGCCAATAACTTAACCAGCGGACTTACACAGTTAGCGGTTATCGCAAGGCAATTTGCCAAAGGTGACTACCGTTTTAAATTTGAAGGTAAAAAACAAAGCAGCGAAATAGCAACGCTAGTCAGCGCCTTTAATAACATGGGTAATGATATTAATAAGCGTGAGCAGCAAATCAGTTTTCAAGCACATCACGATACCTTAACAGGGTTTTATAACCGTTCAGCTATGTTAGATTTATTAGCAAAGCAGCTCACTAAAGATAGATGCTACACGCTTGTTGCTATTGATATAAAAGGCTTAAGACACATAAACGACAAGCTTGGTCCGCAAGTAGGAGATGAGTGTTTAATTGCGGTGGCAAACCGTATTCGTCAATTCTCTGATGAGCTTGGTGGATTTCATGCACGAATTGGCGGCGATGAGTTTTTAACGGTTTACCCCAGTGTGGAGGTTGACCAAGTAAAATGTGCTGTAGCCGATTTGATTGAGCAATTACAGGCACCTTACCAGATTAAAAGCTTAAAAATAAGTTTGCGTTTTAACGCTGGGATTGTGCAGTACCCTGGACAAGGCGTTAAAGCGGACGATTTAATGCGGCGTGTACTCATTGCTGTTGATGCGGCTACAACAAGCCAACAAAGCTTACATTACTACCAAGATGGTGAAGATGAGGCGCACTTAGACCGTTTAATCATGCTGGATGAGCTCAAACAAGCGATTGATGATGATAACGGGCAACTGTTTATGACTTATCAGCCTAAGTTGAATATTAAAAGTCAGAAAATTGATAAGGTTGAGTCACTTATTCGTTGGCAACGTGATGATGGGAGTTGGGTTTCGCCTGAAGTGTTCATTGATTTAGCTGAGCAGTCAGGATTAATTGTGGAACTAACTGCCTGGGTTGTCGATACAGTTATTGCGCAAATAGCCGATTGGTATAAAAAAGGGATTCACTTACAGGCAGCCATTAATGTGTCAGCCCAAGATATTGCGCATGCGGGATTTCATAATTTATTGGTCGCGACCTTAAAGAAATATCATGTAAGCCCAAGTTCTGTCACTATTGAGTTGACGGAGCGCGATATGATCGAAAATGAAGCTCAAGGTATCAAAGCGTTAGAGAACTTAAAAACTATCGGTGTTAAAATATCATTAGACGATTACGGTGTCGGGCAAACATCATTGGGGCGATTAAAAATGTTACCTATTGATGAGCTTAAGCTAGATAAATGCTTTATTTTAACTTTGCATGAGTCACAAAAAGATCAATACATAGTGCGCTCGTCAATTACACTTGGGCACCAACTTGGGTTTTCAGTGGTGGCCGAGGGCGTAGAAACGGCAGCGTCTTTATCATTGCTTCACGAAATGCAATGCGATCATGCACAAGGTTACTACTTGAGTCGTCCTTTAAAAGCACAACAACTAGAACAATGGTTAGAGGAATATCAGGGTGTACATTAAATTTTTACTGAGCATGACACTCTTATTTTGCAGTACGCTAACTGTAGCTGCAACGGGAAAACTATTAGCAACACCGGGCGTGTCTCAAGTTGAAGGCAGTGCAGGAGGGGGGTTAGTTCCTTGGGCGCAGCTAGCAGGTTATGCTAGTGAGGACGAATGGGCTGTTAATGGCTTTTGTAGTCGTGCTGATGTAACAGATTACCGCCTAGATGCCTGTGGTGTGCAGCTTAACCTATTTAATCGTGTTGAACTGAGTTATGCAGTGCAGCAGTTTGATGTGCCTGCGCTCAATACAGAAATAGAGCAGTCAATTTCTGGGGCAAAAATTCGTTTATATGGTGATATAGTATACAGTAAGTGGCCCCAGCTAAGCATGGGTGTACAGCATAAATCACTGGATGATGGCACAGTTGCAAAGTTGGTTGGCGCAAAAAAGACCAGTGGTACAGATGTGTACCTAGCAGCCAGTAAATTACATTTGGGCGCACTTGCTGGGTACAACTGGTTTTGGAATGTGACCACCCGTTACAGTAAAGCCAATCAGTTAGGGCTTTTAGGATATGGAGGGGCTAATGAAGGTAGCCATATTTTACTAGAAGCAAGTAGTGCGGTGTTTGTAAGTCGTGAACTTGCTATTGGCATTGAGTATCGACAAAAAGCCAATAACCTAGGTTTAGGCGAACAAGATTGGCGCGATTTATTTATAGCGTGGATGCCTAATAAACACGTCAGTGTAACGGCGGCCTATTTAGACTTAGGGCGGATTGCTGGTGTTGACAAACAAACCGGCTGGTATTTATCGGTTACGGGGTATTGGTAATGAAACTGAGTGTATTTATTTTTTGTTGTTTAAGCTTACTTTCAGGGTGTACAACACAACCTAACACTTCTCTGTATCACCAACTTGGCGAGCGAGCTGGGCTTGAAAAGTTAACTGACAGTTTTATTGCCCAAATAGGCAATGATAAACAAGTGTTTCATTACTTTGAACACAGTAATATTAGCCATTTTCGACAAGGGTTTATTAGTCATTTATGTTCGCTGGTTGAGGGTCCTTGTGAATACAAAGGCGACTCGATGGTTGCGATTCATACAGGTATGAATATAAATGAAAAAGACTTCAATCACGTTGTCGATTTATTAATAAATGCAATGAACGAGCAAAATATCCCACATACAGTGCAAAATGAAATTTTAGCTAAAATGGCGCCACTGCGTGGCGAAATTATTAAGATTTAATTTTTATAATCAAATGCATACATGTAAAAATATGCCTGGTATTACTCACTTGTAATTTTGGCAAGATCCGCAGTTTTATATCGTCTTTGCATATGAATACTCGATCTATGAATTAAATTTCTGATAAATGTACTGCGGTTGGAATGAGAGCCTGCATTAGCGCTTGTTATTTCACTAATAAAGCTTCGATCTTCGGCAACAGGATAGGGTTTTATGCCTATCATATTTAGGCCTACTTCAGTGTGAAACTGCATATCGACATCCACCGGTCTAAAAAACGGTTTTCTTTGCAGTAGTTTTTTAGCGCCGCTTAGTGAAATGATGTAGCCTTGAGTGCCGTTTGGTGCTTTTTTATAGTTGCCAACTGTTAGATTATTTTCTAATAGCGTACTGTCAATAAATGGAAAGTTTCGATTATCAGATAACTTGATTAAATCCCAGTTTTTTAATTTAAGCGCCGCATCAACAACATCTTTAAGTGAAGCTTCAATGAAAAGGTCATCCTCTAATACAACACAATAAGCGATATTTTCATCGACCATTTTTTGCCAAAGGCGCATATGGCTTACATAGCAACCAATTTCACCTGCAGATAGGTTGCGATTGTAACGTTTTTTATTTTTTTTCGGGCAATACCACTTGAGGATTTCTTGTTCACTAAGGTTTTTGCCAATGGTCGCTTCAAAACGTTCAGCATTTAAGTGTAGACTGGTAAGTCGCTTTAGGGTTGTTTCCCAACGGTCTTCGCAGCCTTGCATATTGATAATGTAAAAAGGGATTGGCATAATTTTATTTTATTTAGAAACCTCAAAGCAGCTATTTTAGCATTATTATAATTTGTAACCAGTCTAAATTCTGTTTATAAACAGGCTGTAATAATATATAGCTATTTCATTTCCTTAAATTTGGCAAGACGATGAAAAACATAGTCAGTGCAAAATGGTTACATGCGCGTTTAGAGCAAACTAACTTAGTTATTTTTGATGCAGGTATGCTACGCCCCTCAGCTGCAGGGGAGTACTCGCCCGTTGCTATGCTACCCAAAGCACAACGGTTTGATATCAAAAAAGAGCTCGCAGATACTTCAAACCCATTACCCAATACCTTGTGTAGTGCAGAGCAATTTACTCAGGTGATGCAAAAAGCAGGCGTTAATCACGACTCATTGGTGGTGATTTATGAAGATGCGGGGTTATTCAGTGCAGCTAGAGCCTGGTGGATGTTTAAAGCCATGGGGTTTAATAACGTAAAAGTGCTCAGTGGTGGTTTAGCCAAGTGGCTTGAGCTGGGGCTTGCGGTTGAGTCAAACTATACACAAGCATCACTAAAAGGCGACTTTATTGCTCATTACCAACCTGATTACTTTATTGATAAAAAACAGGTGCTAAGTGCTACTAAGGATGCCAATACAGTTATTTTAGATGCGCGTGCTTATGAGCGCTTTACCGGTAAAAATAAAGAGCCAAGAGCGGGTATGCGCAGCGGCCACATTATTAATAGCTACTCGCTACCTTTAAGTAGTTTATTAGAAAATGGCGAGGCAAAATCACTCGACTTTATACAAACACAGTTTAGTGAATTAGTCGGTAATGCAACCCAGATACAGTTTAGCTGCGGTTCGGGTGTTACTGCCTGTGCGCTTGCACTGTTCGCTGATGAATGCGGATATAATAATTTAAGTGTTTATGACGGATCGTGGAGTGAGTGGGGCGCTGATAGCTCACTGCCTATTGCTGTGGGTGGCTAATTTAACTATAGGGACAATTTTTACACCCGTTTTTGCAGCAAGTACCACGTTTTAAAAAATACCACTTACTAAACACCATGTAATTATTCTGCATGGTGTAATCTAAGCCTTCAATTAAATTATCATGGCTTCTAAATTGTTTAGCAAAAGCGATTTGAGCTTTTATTGGTTGAGTGTATATAGTCTCTAAATAGTTATTTATTTTAGTAAGAGTACATAAGCGGCATAAGCAGCTGGTTGCTGTATCATCGAGTGGTAAAATAGCAGGTAACTGATAACACCAACATGCGGTTATATCATTAACATTACAGTTAAGCGTTGTATTACATTGGCTGCAGTTTATCTGGGTCATTTTAGGTCTTATTAACAGTAGAGCAGCAAGAATAACAAACATTATGAATATACAAAAAGCATTGGCTGAATTTATTACATTTGGCGAGCAAAGAGATAGTGCCATTAGTGTGATTGTTTCAACCGCAGCAAGCAATAAAATCTACCTGTACACACTCACAAAGCCTGTACTAATTAATGTACTTACGCGTTGTTTCAATAAAGAAATTGATATTGACGATTTACAGCTGTGGGCAAATGTTATTGAGTCGCGAGATGACATAAATTGCGCCGAGCATGAAGGCGTTATTTACGCGCTAAGTAATAGCGAGCAAATGGGCGAGTTGACTCATCAAAAGCTCGCACAGTTGTTAAAGCTGTTACAACAGTAGCAGGTGGTTATCAGAAAGTATGAAAGGTTTTAAGCAACAGTTTTCAGATGTTAGTAACCACTACTGGGCTAATCTCTAGCTGACACCTGAAACCTAAAACCTGTTCTTAAAGTTTACTTATGATAGCTCAAGCAAGTTTCTACTTCGTCTTTAGAGCCTAAAATAACCGCAACTCGCTGATGGATAGCATCAGGCTGAATATCCATAATACGCTCAGTGCCTGTTGAAGCAATACCACCTGCTTGCTCTACTAGCATTGCCATTGGATTTGCTTCATACAGTAAACGCAGTTTATTAGGTTTATTAGGATCTTTAGTGTCAGTTGGGTAAGTAAATAAACCACCACGGCTAAGTACACGATGAACATCGCCAACCATTGCAGCAATCCAACGCATATTGAAGTTTTGAGCGCGAGGGCCTGTATCTCCGGCAAGTAAGTCATTAATGTAGTTTTGCATCGCTGGTTCCCAGTGGCGCTGGTTAGAGGCGTTAATTGCAAATTCATTAGTTTTAGCAGGAATAGCGGCAAAATCTTGAGTAAGTAAAAAGCTACCTTGGGTTTTATCTAAGGTAAACATGCGTGTACCTTTACCCGTTGTTAGCGCAAGCATAGTTGATGGGCCATACAGTACGTAACCTGCAGCCACTTGTTGATGCCCAGGTTGCATAAAAATCTTTTCATCAGCAGCATCTGAGCCCACAGGTGCTTTCATAATAGAAAAAATAGTACCTACAAGTGAGTTAATGTCGGTATTTGACGAGCCATCAAGTGGATCAAATGCAACAATGTACTCGGCATCTGGGTTACCGGCAACAGTATAATCTTCTTCTTCAGAGGCAATCGCTTTAACTGTACCTGACTCCAGCAATATATCTTTTAATAACTGATTAGACAGTACATCGAGTTTCTTTTGTGTTTCGCCTTGAATATTTTCATCGAGGGTTGAGCCTAATACGCCCGATAATTCACCTTGACCGACGCGAAATGAAATTTCTTTACATGCCGCTAAAATAGTACGAATTAACGACAAAAGTTCTCTTGAACAGCCATCTTCTAGTAATACTGGTGGGAGTCTACGCATTCTTTTTTCCTGATAACGTGTTAAAACTAATCATAATGTGAGAGAGATTAGTTTAGAGCGCTGAAATTCGTCTTAAATAACTGTATTGTATAAATAACCCCCTATAATGGGGTACCTACATCGCATTTAAAACGCTAATAACAAAGATAAGATTATGCAAAAAATATCACGATTAAGTTACATACTCTTTACTGTGCTGCTCTGTATGATAACTCAAGCGCACGCAGCAATTAAGTCTATTGACGAATTTACTGAAAAAATGAACCATTTCCCTGGTTATTTTTCTTTCTTTTACGATACCCAAAACGGCAATGTGTATTTAAAAGTTGATAAACTTGAGCAACAATTTTTACTACAGCATAGCTTGCCTTATGGCGTTGGCTCTAACGACATAGGTTTAGATAGAGGCCAATTAGGCGGTACCTATTTGGTACAGTTTGAGCGCTTTGGCAACAAGGTGATGTTACGTGCCGTAAATACTTACTACCGTGCAAACACGA
Source organism: Pseudoalteromonas sp. APC 3224 (assembly GCF_030407535.1). Lineage (GTDB taxonomy): Bacteria > Pseudomonadota > Gammaproteobacteria > Enterobacterales > Alteromonadaceae > Pseudoalteromonas. The sequence goes on from NZ_JASDDF010000021.1 coordinate 59,637, forward strand.
GTAATATAGCAGAGCAGCAAAGCGTTAAAGAAGCATTTGCATCCAGCATTTTGGCGGGTTTTAAAGTTGTCGCTCAAGATGACAATGCTGCATTAATAGATTACACCCCTTATTTACTGAGTGACGTACATGGCGTAAGCCGTACTTTAGCTGCGCGCAAGCAAGGGCAGTTTAGCCTTGATGAGTCACGCAGTGCGGTATTTATGAATCGCTCAAAAGCATTTTTGAAAAATACTGAACTTGAAGCCATTCTCACCTTTAAAGGGTCTAAACCAGGTAAATACGTTCGCCAAGTGAGTGCTGATCCTTACGCTTTGAGTGTGCACATGCACCATTCACTTATTCAATTGCCTGATGATAATTACACGCCACGAAAATTTAGCCCGCAATCGGGTTATTGGAGTGTGGAGCATAAAAATTATGCAGCAGGGCTCGATGAGTCTATGTACGTGCGTTACATTCCGCGTCATCGTTTAGCAAAAAAAGATCCAAGCCTAGCAGTTAGTGAGCCGATAGAGCCTATTGTTTATTACTTAGATCCAGGGGTACCTGAACCAGTAAAAACGGCTTTATTAGATGGCGGGCAATGGTGGAATGACGCTTTTAATGCTGCAGGCTATAAAAATGCCTTTAAAGTTAAAGTGCTACCAAGTAATGCAGATCCTATGGATGTGCGCTACAACGTTATTCAATGGGTGCATCGTGCAACCCGAGGTTGGTCTTATGGCAGTTCAATTATAGACCCACGTACAGGTGAAATTATTAAAGGCCATGTGACACTAGGGTCGCTGCGAGTGCGTCAAGATATCCTTATTGCTGAATCACTCGCTGCGCCTTATTTAAAAGGCAATGAAGTGGCTGGTACTTTACATGCAATGGCACTTGATCGTATTCGTCAGCTCAGTGCTCATGAAATTGGTCATACACTGGGTATTGCGCACAACTTTGCTGCGTCAGTAAATAATCGAGCTTCGGTGATGGATTATCCGCATCCGTTATTGAGCTTTGCAGATAATGGTCAGTTAGACGTATCTGATGGTTATGCTAAAGGTATGGGCGCATGGGATACGCAAGTGATCAAATATGGCTACAGTGACTTTACCGGCCAAGATGAAAGCGAAGCACTCGCTGCTATTTTACTGCAAAATAAAGCACAAGGTTTGGCGTTTATTTCTGACAGTGATGCCCGTGCCAAAGGTGGGGCGCACCCTACAGCGCATCTTTGGGATAATGGCAGTAATCCAAGTGAAGAATTACTTAGAGTGCTTGATGTGCGAAAGCAAGCGCTCGGGCAGTTTGGTATTAACAATATAAAAACTGGGGTTGCACTGTCGCAGTTAGAAGAAAAGCTAGTGCCACTTTACTTGTTCCACCGTTATCAAGTTGAAGCGGTTGCAAAGCTTATTGCGGGCGTTGATTATGACTATGAAATTCGCAGTGACGCACCCGTTAAAGGCGCCCAAGTTGTAGCTAAAGAGGCTCAGCAACAAGCAGTTAATGCTATTTTAGCCACCCTAAAAGCAACTAATTTAACGCTGCCAGAGTCGATACTGTCTTTGATTGTGCCAAAGGCGTATGGCGAGTCTAAATCACGAGAAAGTATAGTGGGCCGTACCGGTTTGACTATGGATGCACTTGCATTGCCTGAAGTGGCGGCGCAGCATAGTTTATCGCTATTACTAAATGCTCAACGATTAAATCGATTAGCGCAGCAACAAGCACGTGATAACCGCTTTTATAGCCTAGATGAGTTACTTAAACAGTTAAACAAACAGGTATTTAATGTATCAGCACCTGCCACCATGACAGGAAAAGTAACACAGCGAGTACAGTACTTAACGGCAAAAACCATGGCTGATCTTGTGGCTAACGACGGTTTAAGCCCTGAAGTGCAAGCGCAACTACATTTCTATTTAAGCAAGCTTGCTGATGAGTTTAATCAGCACTCTTTGCTAGGCCATCCTGAAGTGGGTGACAGTGCATTTAAAAATTATTTAGCGTCGCAAATTAATCAGTTTTTAACAACAGGGCAGTGGCCTGACAATTTTAAAGCCCTGCCAATACCACCAGGCTCACCTATTTAATAGTACAAGCCAGAGAATAAAGGCGCTGTGTAAACGTTACGTTTCATGGTGCCTTGTTTTTAGGCTGTTACTTTTGCTTGCATAAAGTTGGTTTTTTGTTAATCTAGCCACCCCCTATTTTAGTCTTTTTGAGGTGTTTATGGCGTTTTTATCTCGTTCGATATTGGCGTTATCAATGGCACTTTTAAGCTCCAATGCAATCGCACAAAAACAATGTGATGTTGAACTTCGTCATGGTTTAATTATTACCGATGATGTGATCCGTATTGTTGATAAAGGCCAAACAAGGGTGCAAATTAACAATAATAATCAATTGTTTATTCGAGGCTACTGGGTCGATTTAAGCACCGACGAAAGCAAAGTGCTAGAACAATTTAGCAATGGTATTCGTCAAACAGTTCCTGAGTTGGTTGATTTAGCAACCGATGGCGTTAACCTAGGACTCAGTGCTATTGAGCATGTTGTTGAGGGCATGTCAGATAAAGAACCCGAAGTGCTAAAAACGCAATTACAATATGTAGAGCGCGCACTTATGGATAAGTTTAAACGTGGCGACGATTTCTTTTTTATAGCCCCTCAATCGCTTTCCCAAATTGATGATTTTTTTACTAAAGAAATTAGTCAAAAAATACACTCCGCAGTACATGGCTCTTTGGGTGCTATTTTAATGTCGCTTGGGGATGCGTTTAAATCTCGAGAAGGCAATATAGAAGACCGCATGAACGACATGGGGCAACGCATGGATATCATCACCAAAGAAATCGATAAGTCGTTACAGAAAAAAGCCCATCAATTAGAACTTAAAGCCTCTGAATATTGTGAATGTTTAAACTCTCTAGATATTACTGAGTCTCGGCTGCAAGCGATTGTACCTGGGATGACAGACTTTGATTTAGTTCAGATTAAATCGTAAGAACAGAGATTAGGCAAGATTATAGAGGGCAACGAGCAACGAGCCTAGAGCGGCAGATGAACAGCCTGAACCTCGCCCGAAACCATTTCCTAACACCTAAACAACCTCACAGTTTTATCTCTGCGGCAGTTAATGGGCGGTATTCACCTGCAGCCAAATCTTCACCTAACTTTATACCCGCAATTTGTTCACGATGTAGTTCAACTACTTTGTTATCTACCGCTGCTAGCATGCGTTTCACTTGATGGTACTTCCCCTCAGAAATCGACAAGCGTAAACCATAATTCCCTAAGCGCTCAGCAATAGCAGGGCGAGTTAAATCTTTTTCATTGTGAAGCTGCACACCGTCGCGTAATTGCTGCAGTGCATCATCGGTAATCGGCTCTTGGGTTTCGACTAGGTAGGTTTTAAACTTATTCTTTTTCGGCGAGGTAATTTTATGTGACCACTCGCCATCATTAGTAATAAGCACTAGGCCTGTGGTGTCTATATCTAAACGCCCGGCAATGTGAAAGTCGGCCATGTTTGGCTCATCAAGCAAATCAAATACGGTTTTGTGTAACTCATCTGAATTAGCGCATACATAACCTACCGGCTTATTGAGCATAAAGTAGCGTTTACCTAAAAACACTAATGGCTGATCATGAAATAACACGTCATCTTGTTGAGTAACTTGAAAGTCGAATGCCGTGATCACCTCGCCATTAACGCTAGCCGCTTGGCTTTTTATTGCTGCGCGGGCTTTTGAGCGTGGTAACTCTGCTAAATGGCTAATAAATTTATCTAAACGGCAAGGAAATTTCATGTTGTTCACATTTTTAGTCGGCTACAATGGCCGCGAGTATAGCGGATAGTGAAATACCATGACAGAGCCCAGCACAGAAATTTTAAGCCTGTACCATAACAAAGTTTCATCAGGAGAGCTTGAGTTCGATGCGGCGCAGCACCAAGCTGTGAGTGCGTTACAGTCTTTAAGTGAGCAATTAAATCAGCCTGCAAGCTGGTGGAAAAAAGCACCTTCAACAAAGGGAATATATTTATATGGCCCGGTTGGTCGAGGTAAATCTATGTTGATGGATTTATTTTATGAAAACTTACCTACAGAGAAAAAGCAGCGCCTGCATTTCCATCATTTTATCGAAAAAGTTCATGCTCAACTAGCCAAGTTACAAGGAGATAAAAATCCGCTGCAAATAATTGCTAAACAGTGGGCCAAAGAGATAAAGGTACTGTGCTTTGATGAGTTTTTTGTTAGTGATATTGGTGATGCCATGATCATGGCTCGGTTATTTAACGCTTTATTTGAACAAGGCGTGGTGCTAGTAGCAACCTCTAACGCAAAACCCGAGCAACTTTATTACAACGGTCTGCAACGCGCGCGATTTTTACCAACTATCGATTTAATAAATGAACATTGTCGTGTAATTAACGTAGCGGGGGAGGAAGATCACCGCTTTAGATACGGCAGAAGTAGTCGTCATTATTTTATTAACTTGCCCGATGCTGAATTTGAGGCTGGGTTTTTATCCGTACATTCTCAAGCAATGCGTAATAATACAATAACTGTGCATGGCCGAGTGCTTCCTTATTTATTAAAAACTGACGATGCTTTACTGATTGATTTTATAGCATTGTGCTCAGGCCCTCGTAGCGCCAATGACTATATGTTTTTAGCAGAACAGTTTTCGGTAGTATACATCGCGAATGTGCCAATAATGGGAAAAGAGGCAACTGGTAAAGTTATTGTGCATGGTATAGAAGATAGCTATCAGCGCGAAAAGCAGCAGTTAGATGAGCATACACTCGATGATGAAGCTCGGCGTTTTATTGCCTTAGTCGATGAGTTTTATGATTGCCACAAATTACTGGTAATTAATGCCCAGGCCGACATAAACGAGTTATACCAAGGTAAAAAATTAAGCTTTGAATATGCGCGAACCCAGTCACGGATTGTAGAAATGCAAAATTGGTAAGTACAACATTAAAACACCGCATTTAATTTAAATGCGGTGTTTTAATTTTAAGCTGATAACTTAAAGAAGCCTTTATGACTTATATCCATTTGGATTATTTGATTGCCAGCGCCAAGTATCTTGCATCATAACATCAATGCCGCGCTCGGCTTGCCAGCCTAGTTCACTAAGCGCTTTTTCTGGCGCAGCATAACAGGATGCAATATCACCAAGGCGACGAGGTGACACCGCATAAGGGATAGCTTGGTCGCTAGCCTTAATAAACGCATTGACCATTTGTAATACTGAATAGCCGTTACCGGTACCAAGGTTATAAATAAGTGCGCCGGTTTCTGCGGCTATTTTATCAAGCGCTTTTAAATGCCCTAAGGCTAAATCTACAACGTGAATGTAATCGCGTACGCCAGTACCATCTACCGTGTCGTAATCATCGCCAAATATAGCGAGCTGCTTTAATTTACCAACCGCAACTTGTGAAATAAAAGGCAGTAAATTATTAGGAATGCCATTAGGATCTTCACCAATTAAACCTGACTCATGGGCACCAACAGGATTAAAGTAGCGCAAAATAGCAAACGCAAAGCGCTCATCTGATTTAGCGATATCTTGCAGCATCATTTCAACCATTAGTTTAGACGTACCATATGGGTTGGTTGTACCGCCAACGGGGAAGTCTTCGCGTATTGGTAAGCTTGCAGGGTCACCATAAACTGTTGCAGATGAGCTAAATACCAGTTTAAACACACCCGCGTCACGCATAGCATCAACTAGTGTTAATGTGCCTTGTACGTTATTTTGATAATACGCGATTGGTTTTGCTACCGACTCACCAACCGCTTTTAAACCTGCAAAATGAATTACACTATCAATGTTATGTTTTGCAAATACTGAGTCTAAAAAGGATTTATCTAAAATATCACCTTGATAAAAAGTAATTGCTTTACCGGTTATTTTTTTCACTCTCTCAAGTGATTCTTCAGAGGAGTTACTTAAGTTATCGATAACGATAACGTCGCTGCCTTGCTGTAAAAGTTCTAAAACGGTGTGTGAGCCAATATAGCCTGCGCCACCGGTTACTAAAATTGCCATTGATGCTCCTTGGAAACCCCTGTTCAATTACCCTAATTTCACCATAAATAATGAGTTTTTACATGTATTATTTTATTTGCTTTGTAATAGTATGATCGTAAACCGTACTTTCGATTACATTTTGTGCAATTTTAATAACACCTCAGCGTAAAGATTAAGTTATAGTTCATATGTAATTGCTAAAGTAATGTATAGCGATTTGTAAAATATTCAATTGATCACAATGATCAAAATACTCGTTGGAGAAACGTATGAACTTAGTTAAAAAAATAGCAATGTTGATGTGTATTGCACTACCGAGTGTTGTTTGCGCGGGTGAGGCTCAAGTTAAATGGCATGACTTTAATGATTATCGCGATGTACGCCCATCCAACCAAACTAAAGGCTCATACCATAAGCAAATAGCCAAAAGTATTGATGAACACTTTGCAAAGCTCAGCGAGCAACTTCCTAAAAACTACAGTTTAAAAATTGAAGTAACCGATTTAGATTTAGCCGGAGACGTACGCTATGGCGGTGTTAACGAAATCCGAGTGGTAAAACCTATTCACTTTCCACGCATTGAATTTAATTATGTGCTCAATGATGAAAGTGGCGTTGTCGCACAAGAAGATAACGTAAGTTTAAAAGATATGGGTTTTATGGATAAAATTAAAATGGGTCGAGATGAAGCATTTTACTACGAAAAACGCTTATTAACAGAGTGGTTTGGTGAACAAATTTTACCGCGTATCAAGTAAGCTAAAGCTAATAATGCAAAGCATCTACTTTGGTAGACGCTTTGCAAAGCAGTCGCTCATTTTTATTTAAAGGTCGCTAACAAGGTTAATAAGTTTTGTAGTTTAATAACTGCTTGTTTTAGCTTTTCTTCGTCTAAACCGTCGGTTGATAAGCTTTCTACATCAGCGGCAACGTCTAAAACGTACGGCTTAAAGCGTTTAGCTTCAAAGCTAAATCCAGCGTCCTCGGCAAATAAGGCTTTAAATTTTCCGTGGCCTTGCTGTTGTAACTCATCGAGTTTTTTATCAGCATCAAGCGCCTGACGGTAAACAATTTTTAAGTTGGCGTTGAGTTGTTCAATTATAGAATCCATGGTTTTCCTAAAGCTTAGTGCAATGTTGCCGATAAATACTTAAGTGGGTTGGTAAAGTAATTTACCAATTCAGCGACTATAATACGTGTATTACATTTAAATGTCAGGTGTGAGTTATGAATATATCAGGTGGAAATCTACCTACAATCCCTGGTGCAGGCCAAGGCGCAGAGGTTTTAACTGCTGCTTTATCTAAAAAGCAACAGCAAGCTGATGGCGCCGCTGCACTTGCGCTTATTGAAGGTGCTACACAATCCTCAAGTGCACAAACACCGGCTAAGTCGGTTACTGCAACACTTGGGAATAATGTAAACGTTTATGTTTAAACCAATTTGAGGTCGATAGGGGTTTTACTTTTTTGGCCTCCTATTTCTCTAACTAGTTTAGGCACTAAAAATCCTGGCAGGGTCTCTAAAAGCTCTGCCATTATTTTTATGGCTTGTGCCTCATCTATATCAAAATGACTTGCGCCTTCTACTTTATCTAGTAAGTGTAAGTAATAAGGCAATACATTTGCATCAAACAACGCTTCACTTAAGTTTATTTGCGCATCAACTGTATCGTTCACGTCTTTTAAAATAACCGCCTGATTTAATAGCAGTACATTGGCTTGTTTTAGCATGTTCATGGCGTTTTTAAAGTCACTATCTATTTCGTTAGCATGGTTAATATGATTCACGAATATAATTTTTAGTGGTGACTTTGCTAATCTTTCACATAATTGTTCAGTAATGCGTGCAGGGATCACAACGGGTAAGCGGCTGTGTATGCGCATCCGTTTTATTTGTGGTATTTGCTCAAGCTCATCTAAAAACCAACTAATAGCATCGTCTTTGGCCATTAGTGGATCGCCACCACTTAAAATCACTTCGTTAATATTTTTATCAGCTTTTATATAGCTCAATGCATCAATAAGGCTGCGTTTATTTAACTGGTTTTCTTGATAAGGAAAATGGCGTCTAAAGCAGTAGCGGCAATTTACCGCACAACCAGTTTTAAACATGACTAAAACACGCGACTTATATTTATGTAACAGACCTGGTTGATTGTTATCTTGCTCAAGTAGCGGATCTTTATTAAACCCTGATTTAGTTAAAAACTCTTGATGGCGAGGCATAACTTGCAGCAATAAAGGATCATTTGCATCGCCGTGACGAATTTTTTTTATAAAAGGCAATGGCACACGAACAGGAAACAAGCTACGAGCTTTTATGTCGTTTTCATGGACTTGGCTCGATAAACCAACCATTTCTAACAACACTTTTGGGCAGGTAACTACATTTGCTAATTCTTTTTGCCAGTTTTTATGCAAATTTGCTTCATTTCTTTGTATCATTGGCACGTAGATTACTCGAAAAATATAAATAGAGGAAACGATGGCGAATTATAGCACCAACGAGTTCAAGGGCGGCCTAAAAATTATGATGGACGGCGAACCTTGCAGTATCTTAGAAAATGAAATGGTAAAACCGGGTAAAGGCCAAGCGTTTAACCGTGTTCGTATCCGTAAGCTTATCTCTGGCAAGGTACTTGAAAAAACCTTTAAATCGGGTGAATCGGTTGAAGGTGCTGATGTAATGGATACCGATTTAGCGTACCTATATACAGACGGTGAATTTTGGCATTTCATGAACAATGAAACATTTGAACAAATCGCTGCTGACGAAAAAGCACTGGGCGATGCTGGAAAATGGTTAGTTGAAAACGATGTATGTACTATTACATTATGGAACGGCAGCCCAATTGCTGTAACTCCACCAAACTTTGTTGAGCTTGAGATCACTGAAACTGATCCGGGCCTTAAAGGTGATACAGCGGGCACGGGTGGTAAACCAGCAACGCTTAGCACAGGTGCTGTAGTACGTGTTCCATTATTCGTACAAATTGGCGAAGTAATTAAAGTAGACACTCGTAATGGTGAATACGTGAGCCGTGTTAAGTAAGCAGCAACGCGTCTTATTAATTAAATCCCGGCTTAAGCTGGGATTTTTTTTGGAGAAAATATGTCAGCAGATCTTTGGAAGCCGAGTGCCAGCATAGAAATACTTAAGCAACGCGCAGCAATTATGCGCAGCATTCGGGAATTCTTTTATGAGCGTAATGTAATGGAAGTCGAAACACCGAGTTTAAGTGCTGCCAGTGTAACCGATGTACATTTAGCCAGCTTTAATACTACATTTGTGGGCCCAGGCCATGCTGGTGGGCTACCCCTGTTTTTACAAACATCTCCAGAGTTTGCGATGAAACGCTTGTTAGCGGCCGGCTCAGGCGCTATTTTTCAGCTTTGTAAGGCATTTCGAAATGAAGAAGCGGGCAGTCATCATAATCCTGAATTTACTATGCTCGAATGGTATCGGCCTGGGTTTGACGAATTTGCTTTAATGGACGAAATAGATCAGCTGATGCAGCTCATTCTTGAGGTTGCTCCTGCAGAGCGCGTTACCTACCAAAAGGCATTTGAACGCGCGTTAGGGGTCGATCCATTAACTGCCTCTATCACGCAGTTACAACAACTCGCATGCGAACATGGCTTTGCTGATATTGCTAAAAACGAGACTCATAAAGATACCTTGCTGCAATTATTATTTTGTATGAAAGTAGAGCCGACTATTGGCCAAGAAATTCCCTGTTTTGTGTATCACTTTCCAGCATCACAAGCGGCACTGGCACAAATTTGTGAACACGATGAGCGAGTAGCAGGGCGCTTTGAGTTGTATTATAAAAATATGGAACTGGCTAACGGCTTTAATGAGCTCACTAATGCTAAAGAACAAGCAAAAAGGTTTAACGAAGACAACACCTATCGTGCTGCTAACAGCTTAAAGCAAGTTCCTATTGATACGCGTTTAATTGCGGCATTGGAACATGGTTTAGAGCAATGTGCGGGGGTTGCATTAGGGATTGATAGACTCGTGATGCTAGCAACCAATAAACAAAAAATAAAAGAAGTGATTGCGTTTGATGTGGCAAGAGCTTAGGTGAATTATCGCTTCGGGTGACTGGCGACGAGCTTCGGGCGGCGAGATTCGAGCTGATGTGCGTTCCCGCCTATATAAAATCTAAATACAATGCTTGGTTAATTTTTTGCTGACCGCCAAAACCTGAAGGCTACATTTTTAACTGTACTTTGCTTTAACCATTTGGATTGCGTGCGCTGCATCAAGCTACTCGCCTACACAAAACTAAAACACCGCGTTTGCATTAAACGCGGTGTTTTCTATTCTCGAACTGACAACTGGTTCGCTGTATTACAGATTAAGCGTAAACGTAACGCCGGCTACACGTGGCTCACCTAGTTGAATATAAGTTTGGCTTGTATAGCCATCTAACGGATTGTTACCAAATTCAAAACCGCGAGTTGGAACGGTTTCATCAAACACATTACGTGCCCATGCACGAACTGCCCAGCTTTCAGCCTCGTAACCAAGGCTTGCATTCACTAAGTTTGTATTTGGAGCCTGTGCATTATGGCTGTCTGAGAAGTAATAATCGTCTTTGCCTTCAACGCCTAACATTGCATATAGCTCATCAGTAACATTGTAGCGTGCACTAAATGCGTATTGATATTTAGGCGCTTGTGCTTGTTCGCGGCCATCTTGGTTTAAGCCCGATTTAGTCACAAAGTCGTTTATTTTCGTATCTAAATAGCCAGCACTACCACTAATGAGTAAATTATCAGTAAGTAAGTAGCTACCTTCAATTTCAAGGCCGTAGTTGCTGCCAGAGCTGGCATTGGCGACATAACCGGTAAATTGTTGATCTGATACTTGCCACGACTTTAATTGAATATTATCGCGGTGCATATAAAAAGCAGCTAAACGCAGAGTAAACTTGTCATCTAGCGATGAGCCTTTAACACCAAACTCACCACTCCATAAGTACTCTGGATCAAAGCTGGTATGCTGTTTGAAAAAATCAGCATCTAAGCTTAAACCTTCATCTTTTGCTTTTGCTAGCGCTTCTGAATTAATACCACCGGCTTTGTAACCGCGGGTGATACTGGTATAAATCATAGTGCGGTCAATAACTTGGTATTCAAGTGCAATTTTACCACCGAGCATAATATCATCAGTTTCTTCAATAAAGCCGTTACTATCGGTGTAATCACCTTGATATTGCTCAACTCGTAAACCAGTAATAAGCGTAGTTTTTGGGCCTATTGATGTGGCTAATTGGCCATAAGCTGCAATGTTATTAGTTTCATAGGTTGAAGCAAACGGATTGGCTAACCACGTATATTGACGCTCTAAATCCACATCACGGTTTTGATAGTAAATACCCGCAACCCAGTTACCTGCTTTACCAGTAAATTTCAGGTCGAGCGCTTGATCATCACGATCGCGGCTATAAATATCTGTTGAACTATAACCATAAGGATGTAAACCGGCGGCACATAATTGCGGCTTATTAGTATCGTTACACACCCAGTCTTCATCAAAGCTATAAAAAAGTTCTGTATCAATAGCTGAAAGGTTTAAGCTCACATCAAAGGCATCAAAACCAGTGTAAGTATTATTCAGGCCAATAGCATAACTTTGTTGATTATCTTCGCCTGGTTGATCAGCAAGGCTGTTGCGAGAATTATCAAGAGTAAATGCATCGTAACCGTTATTAATATCAATATAATGCAGGTTAAGTTCTGAATTTAAATGAGCTGTAAGCTGGCTGTTTAATTTAAAGCGTGCAACTTGCTCATCTTGATCTTGAGTGGGTTTATCTAAATAAATATTATCGACGTAGCCGTCAGACTTTCTGCGAAAGTAGCTAACGCGGGCACTGGTGTCATCTGTTAAACCTGTACTAGCAGCAAGGCCTGCTTCGTGGCTGTTATAAGTGCCGGCACCTAAATGTAACTTTAAGCTAGGGTCGCTGGTTGCACTAGCTGATTGCATTTGGATCATGCCCGCCATACCATCTGCACCAAAACGTGTACCTTGAGGACCGCGGTAAATTTCTACTTGGTCAATATCAAACAATAATGAACTACCACCTAAGCCTGAATAATTAATACCGTCAATTACTAAGCCCACAGATGGATTTATCGGGTCAACAAACTGCGAGCGTAAACCAACACCGCGAATTTGAATATAACGACCGCGAGACGCACCAGCAGCAAAGTTTACATTGGCTGCACTGGCTAACATTTCGTCTAAATACGTTGCACCACGTTGATTCATTTCATTTTCAGAAAATAAGCTGGCACTGGCGCTTAATGTTTGAATGCTTTCTTGCTGAAAGTCACCGGTAACAATGATTTTCTCTAGTTCGGTGTCATCTGCGTTAGCATATATAGGTGCTGCGAGCAGGGGTAATAACGTGGCTGTAATTAAAGACAAACGTAAGTTCATTAGGTTACTTAACTCCATTTTAGGGACTTGTATGGTAGCAATTATTTCAACACTTGTGCTATAAACGCGACAATTATACGTTAAATAATTGGGATTACTAATATGGCCTTTAAAGTAGACTTTAAGGTGCGCGACTACGAATGTGACTTACAAGGTATTGTAAATAACAGTGTTTATTTTAATTATCTTGAGCACGCTCGCCACGAGTTTTTATACGCACACGGCGTTGATTTTGCACAGCTTGCAAAAGATAAAATTAACTTAGTGGTGATGCGCAGTGAAATGGATTACAAACATTCCCTATTGCCTGGAGATGAGTTTTATGTGGCGGTAGAGCCTGTGCGTATTAGTCGTCTTAAGTTTGCATTTAAACAAACGGTAGTGCGCAAACAAGATGAAAAAGTGATGCTCAATGCCTTAGTTATTGGTACATCAGTTAATGAAAGAGGTCGTCCATTTTTACCACCACAGATAGATGACTTATTCCAAGCCGTTGCATAGTTTTAAATAGCATGAATTTTAAACAAAAATTTACATTTAAAATATGCATTTTTAACGGATAAACCTGACAAATATTGATACTATTACATTAATTAGACACTAAGTTTGTAATAACATGAAATTAGCAGCAATACCGATGCTTATAATCGGTTTATGTGTTGGTTGCGCATCAACAGGGACAGTTACCACTGAGCAGCTAAAATATACACAATGGCAATTATCAAAGGTTGATGATTTGGCCATTCCCGCGTCCTTTAAAGCATCAATGAGCTTTATCGATGCGCTACAAATAAACGGCTTTACCGGATGTAATAAGTTCTTTGGTGAAGGCTCACTTGAAGACAGTAGCCTGAGCGTAAGCAAATTAGGTATGACACGTAAATCATGTGGCCCTGAACTGGATGAGTTTGAACAACAGTTTTTACAGGCTCTGCAGCAAGGTGCAGTGCTTAACATGCAAGACCAAACATTGGTAATGCAAGCTGAACAAAAATTTGTGTTTATCCCAAAATAATTTTTGAGTTTTGAAAAACAGCCCCTTGCAGGGAATTTTCAACTGGCGTACACTCGTCGCAGATTTGATCAAAACATTATCAAATCAACGAACAATTCAAATACTTGTCGGAGTGCCTAAGTTTTATTTAGGCTGAGATCGCGAAAGCGGGATCCGTGAACCTGATCAGGTTAATACCTGCGTAGGGAACAAGCTGCCTAACTAGGACGCTTGTGCGTCTTTTTTATGCGCACAAAAAAGCAACCTCCGTCTTAGGCCGCAAAGTCGCATAAAGCTACTTTACGATCTTTCTCTATTCCTCAGCGGAATATCTGACAAGACAACCCTTTAGCAATGAGGTAAGTCATGTCAAATACAACAAATAAAGCCACCCGTCGCGAAACTCGTGCGGCCGCATCAGATTATATTTATAACTTAACCGGTCAGCCGTTTCCAAGCTCCCATAAAGTATACGTTGCAGGTAGCCAGCAAGGCGTACGTGTGGGTATGCGTGAAATCACATTGAGCGATACTTTTATTGGTGGTGATGAACAAAACCCAGTGTATGAGTCAAATGCACCACTGCGTGTTTACGATACATCAGGCCCGTATACCGATCCTGAATTTAAATTGGATGTGCGCAAGGGACTTAATAAATACCGTGAACAATGGATTGAGAGCCGTAATGATACCGAAGTACTCGAGTCGGTAACCTCACAGTTCGCACAGCAGCGTATGGCTGATGATGGGCTAGATCATATTCGCTTTGAACACCTTCCAAAAATACGCCGTGCAAAAGCAGGTAAAAATGTCACCCAAATGCATTATGCCCGCCAAGGGATAGTCACCCCAGAAATGGAATATGTAGCGATACGTGAAAACATGGGGCGTGCGCAAATACGTGAAGAGTTACTAGCTGCGCAGCATAAAGGGGAGTCGTTTGGCGCGAGTATCCCTGAGTTTATTACTCCTGAATTTGTGCGTGATGAAATTGCTCGTGGACGCGCTATTTTACCTAACAATATTAATCACCCAGAAACCGAGCCTATGATTGTTGGTCGTAACTTTTTAGTTAAAGTTAACGCCAATATAGGTAATTCATCAGTGGGTTCATCTATCGAAGAAGAAGTTGAAAAAATGGTGTGGTCAACCCGTTGGGGTGCCGACACCGTAATGGATTTATCAACAGGGCGTTACATTCACGAAACCCGTGAATGGCTGGTACGTAATTCGCCAGTCCCTATTGGTACTGTTCCAATTTACCAAGCACTTGAAAAAGTCAACGGCGTAGCAGAAGACCTAACCTGGGAAATATTTCGCGATACTCTGATTGAACAAGCAGAACAAGGCGTTGATTACTTTACCATTCATGCTGGTGTGCTATTGCGTTATGTGCCAATGACGGCAAAACGCGTAACCGGTATTGTGTCACGTGGTGGCTCAATTATGGCTAAATGGTGTTTAGCGCACCACAAAGAAAACTTCTTATACACTCACTTTGAAGATATTTGTGAAATTTTAAAACAATACGATGTGTGTTTTTCACTCGGTGATGGTTTACGTCCGGGTTCTATTGCCGATGCGAACGACGAAGCACAATTTAGTGAGCTACGTACCTTAGGGGAACTGACAAAAATAGCTTGGAAGCATGATGTACAAGTGTTTATTGAAGGCCCAGGACACGTGCCTATGCATATGATCAAAGCCAATATGGATGAGCAGCTTAAACATTGCGATGAAGCGCCATTTTATACCTTAGGCCCACTGACCACAGATATTGCCCCAGGGTATGATCATATTACCTCGGGTATTGGTGCAGCGCAGATTGCTTGGTATGGCTGTGCGATGTTGTGTTACGTAACACCTAAAGAGCATTTAGGTTTGCCAAATAAAGAAGACGTTAAAGAAGGCCTTATTACCTACAAAATTGCCGCTCATGCCGCCGATTTAGCGAAAGGTCACCCAGGCGCACAAGAGCGAGATAACGCGCTATCAAAAGCGCGCTTTGAATTTAGGTGGCATGACCAATTTAATATTGGTTTAGACCCGGTTCGCGCCCGTGAATATCATGATGAAACATTACCGCAAGAATCAGGCAAAGTTGCGCATTTTTGTTCTATGTGTGGCCCTAAATTTTGTTCCATGAAAATAACCCAAGAAGTACGCGACTACGCCAAAGATCTAGAAGCGCGCGGTATTGATCCTAATAACGTGGGTGATGCCATTGAAATCAAAATGGTTGATGTTGAGGCCGAGATGAAAGCCAAATCTGAAGAGTTTAAGCAAACAGGCTCAGAGATTTACCATAAAGCGCTGTAGCACAGCTTTCAGTTATTAGCTGTCAGCTATCAGCGATAAAGTAAGCAGCGTAGAGGCAAGAGTTGCTTTACTGACAGCTGAAAGCTGGTGGCTATGAGCTACATTTAGGAGTGTTTATGTTTTATGACATTGCTGTGGTGGGCTTTGGTTTAGCCGGGCGGTTGGCCGCGCTTGAGTTAAGTAAGCAACATCGTGTGACCGTATTTGAAGCCGATGATGAACATACTCAGAACAGTGCCGGTAAAGTGGCAGCAGCGATGCTAGCCCCCCTAGCTGAGTCTGTTATGTGCGAACGTGAATTGGCTTTAATGGGACTGGATTCTATTACTCGCTGGCCTGCTATTTTAGAACAACTAAATAGCGAGGTATTTTTTCAACAGCAAGGTACCCTAGTGGTTGCTCATCCGCAGGATAAAGGCGACTTACAAAGCTTTGCACAGCGAATCAAGCCGTTACTAAATTTTAGTGCTCAAGCAATTAATGCACAGCAAATTGAGCAACTAGAACCTGAACTGGCTGGTCGATTTAGCCAAGGCCTATTTTTGCCCGGTGAAGCGCAGATAGATAATCAAGCCTTTTACAAAGCCAGTTTTAGGTTGCTAAATAAGCGCAAAGTAAAGTTTGTATTTAATCAGCGCGCCAGCATCTTTGATAACAAAGTGAATAATCGAGAGTTTGAGTACATTATTGATTGTCGAGGGCTTGGAGCCAAACAAGATCAGCCCCTTCGAGGCGTGCGCGGGGAAGTGGCAAGACTCTATGCACCCGAGGTTAATTTATCTCGGCCAGTGAGGTTAATGCATCCGCGTTATCCTATTTATATAGCACCTAAGCCGAATCATGAATATGTGATTGGTGCCACCGAAATTGAGTCTCAAGATAACGGGGCGGCAACGGTGCGTTCAACGTTGGAGTTACTTTCAGCCGCTTATACAGTGCACAGCGGTTTTGCCGAGGCTCGACTGTTAAATATTCAAACCGGGCTTCGCCCTGCGTTTAGCGATAACTGCCCACAAGTTACACAACTGGGGCAGGTAATTAGTATTAATGGATTATACCGCCATGGCTACATGCTCGCGCCGAGTTTAGTTGCTGATGCTGTTGCCAGAATAGAGTGAGGAATGATGGATATAATAATTAATGGTAAAGCGCTCACCCTAACAAGTAGCGAACTAAAACAGTGTTTAATTGAGTATGGTGCTAAAGCACCGTTTGCAGTAGCCATTAATGGCCAGTTTGTACCTCAAGAGCAACATGCTAACTACACACTTAATGATGGTGATTGCATTGATGTGTTATCTCCGATTCAAGGAGGGTAACCATTATGTTACCTCCCGATAATGTCACTATTTATGGCGAGCAATTTTCAAGTAGATTACTGATT
This sequence comes from Pseudoalteromonas sp. APC 3224, assembly GCF_030407535.1. Lineage (GTDB taxonomy): Bacteria > Pseudomonadota > Gammaproteobacteria > Enterobacterales > Alteromonadaceae > Pseudoalteromonas. The sequence goes on from NZ_JASDDF010000021.1 coordinate 76,834, forward strand.
GGCTCTGCGCTTTACCCATCTCCCGCGACGATGACTAAAGCAATTAATGCTTCAGGAGCGGATATTGTTACTGTGTCTTTACGTCGCCAGCAAAGCGCAGCTGCAGGAGATGATTTTTGGCAACTTATAAAGAATACAGGGCTCAAAATTTTACCTAACACAGCAGGATGCCACAGTGTTAAAGAGGCCATTAATTTAGCTAAAATGTGTCGAGAAGTATTTGCTACCGATTGGATAAAGCTGGAATTAATTGGCGATGACTATAACTTACAGCCAGATCCTTTTGCTCTGCTTGAAGCCACTGAGATTTTAATTAAAGATGGGTTTAAAGTACTGCCTTACTGCACCGATGACTTAGTGCTTTGCCAACGTTTAGATGAATTAGGCTGCGAGGTGCTAATGCCATGGGGCGCGCCAATTGGTACCGGTAAGGGATTATTAAATAGTTATAACTTAAAGGCGATACGGGAGCGTTTACCTAACAGCACATTAATTGTTGATGCTGGGTTAGGTTTACCATCGCATGCCTGCCAAGCCTTAGAATTAGGGTATGATGCGGTATTATTAAATTCAGCCATAGCGGGTGCGGGTTGCCCTATTACCATGGGACTTGCATTTAAAGCAGCTGTTGAAGCAGGGCGCTTTGCTTATAACGCCAAAGCAATGCCAGAAAAAGACGTTGCGGCCCCATCAACCCCCACAATGGGTATGCCATTTTGGCATCAAACGTAAAAAATTAGGAAGTAGGTCATTATGAACAATGTAGTATGGACGATTGCGGGCTCAGACTCCGGCGGTGGCGCAGGTATTCAAGCTGATATTAAAGCAATGCAAAGCTTTGGTGTGCACGGTTGTACTGCGATTACCGCACTAACAGCACAAAATAGTTTAGGTGTTGAGGCGATTAATGCTGTCTCGACTGATGTGATTGAGTCGCAGTTATTGGCACTCGAAAAAGACATGAAAGCCAAAGTAATTAAAATTGGTATGCTAGCTAACGTGCAGCAAATTCAATTGATCAGTGAGCATATTAGCCATTACAAAGCGAAGTGGCCAACCCCGCCGGTGATTGTGTACGATCCTGTGGCTATTGCCTCAAGCGGTGACTTACTAACAGAAGAAGACACTGTAAGCGCGATTAAAGAATGCCTATTACCGCTGGTGGATGTAATTACCCCTAATACCCATGAAACACAGTTATTAACAGGTGTGTATTTAATTGGCCCCGCAGCAATTAAAGAAGCAGCAAGCAAACTAATGGCATGGGGTGCCAAAGCGGTGGTTATAAAAGGTGGGCATTGGGATTACCCAAGTGGTTACTGTATTGATTACTGCTCACAAGGTAATGAAGAGTACTGGTTGGGTAATGAAAAAATTCAGGTTCCGCACAATCATGGCACTGGCTGTAGTATGGCGTCTGTTATTGCTGCATGCCTTGCAAAGGACTACCCGTTAAAAGATGCGTTTATTTTAGCTAAAGCCTATATAAACCAAGGTTTAAAGCAATCAGTTCGCTATGGCGAGGGGATAGGGCCGGTTGCACAAACGTCGTTTCCGACTGACCTAGCGCATTACCCTCAAGTGATTGAAGCGGGTAGTTGGTTGGGTGATGAGCTAGATTTTGATGTACCGCTTGATTTTAATATGGCAGCTGACTTTGCTGCGTGTGAAAGCAAAGCGCTTGGCGCTTATGCGGTAGTCGATAGCGTAGAGTGGCTAGAAAAATGCCTACAAAATGGCATTAAAACAGCGCAATTAAGAGTTAAAGATAAAAGCGAAGATAAGCTTGAACAACTAGTCGCAAGCGCGGTCGCTTTGGGTCAGCAATACAATGCGCATGTGTTTATTAATGATTACTGGCAGCTGGCAATTAAACATGGCGCCTATGGTGTGCATTTAGGACAAGAAGACTTAGAGAGCGCAAATTTAGCGGCTATAAAAGAAGCAGGCCTGCGACTTGGACTTTCTACCCATGGCTTTTATGAAATGCTTCGGGCGCATAATTACCGCCCAAGCTACATGGCCTTTGGCGCGATTTATCCTACCACCACCAAAGACATGACAGGGCAAATTCAAGGGCTTGAAAAACTAACTCGGTTTGTGCCATTAATGCAAAGCTATCCTACAGTGGCTATTGGCGGAATTGATTTAGACAGAGCGCAAGAGGTTGCTAAAACGGGCGTGGGCAGTGTAGCTGTGGTACGTGCTATTACCGAGGCTGATGATTATGTAGAGGCAATCAATACCTTAAAATCGGTGATAAATGAGAATGCCTGCTAACATGCAAGCGCAGCAACTCAGCGACAAAGAAACTCTACGTTATAGCCGCCACTTATTATTAAAAGAGGTGGGGCTTGAGGGGCAGTTAATACTTAAAGCGGCAACCGTTGCTGTGGTAGGTGCAGGTGGACTAGGAAGTCCTGCGCTACTTTATTTAGCAGCTGCTGGTATTGGCACACTAATATTAATTGATGACGATACCGTTGAACTCTCTAATTTACAGCGGCAAATACTGTATAAAGTGAATCACTTAGGGCAGCAAAAAGTAAATGCAGCAGGGAAGGTGCTTGCGAGCCTTAACAATCAAATAAACATAGTGACTCACTCGCAAAAGTTGAGCGATGCTAACAGTGATGCACTATTCAGTAACGCCGATATCGTACTTGATTGCTCTGATAACTTTGCGACTCGTTACACAGTCAATCGTTTTTGCGTAAACAACAAAACACCACTAATTTCTGCAGCAGCGCTAGCAACCCAAGGGCAATTAATGGGCTTTGACTTTAGGCAAACAGATAGCCCTTGCTATGGCTGCGTATTTCCACAAAATGATGCTAACCCTGTTGTTAATTGCGACAATGCGGGCGTTATTAGTCCCTTACTTGGTGTAATTGGCTCTATGCAGGCACAGCTAACTCTTAATATGCTGTTAGGCCATTTTGGTGGGAGTGTGTTTATAACCTTTGACGCATTAAGCTTAAAGCAACAGCATTTTAAAGTAGTTAAAGATTTAAACTGTAAAGAGTGTGATGGGAAGTAAAAACTTTTACTTGCTCGCTTTTAATCTTTGGTGTCTTCTCATTTACTCCACTTTTTTCTCTTTGTGCAATAAAGTCTTAGGGAAGTTATACACAAAGAGGTTAAGAGGCCGCTACGCTTTAGAGAAACGTTATGAATATGTTCGTAACAGCAATCCCCACACCTACAGAAATTAAAAAACCGCGTTTAAATAACGCGGTTTTTTATTTCTAATTAACGATTTGTTTAATCATCAATTTTTGCAAACGCAGTGCCTAAACGAGTTACCGTTTCAGGGCGTTGATCATCAAAAATATCGGCTTTATCTGCACCCCATGCAAGCACAACTGTTGAGCCTAATTTAAAGCGGCCCATTTCTTCCCCTTTCTTAAGGGTGATCGCGTTTTCGCCTTTAGTTGGGTAGTTCCAGCTAAACACATCGCTGCCAGCTGGTGGAGTGACTGTGCCAGCCCAAATAGTTTCTATGCTAGCAACAATGGTTGCGCCTACAAGGACCATAGCAAGCGGGCCAATTTCAGTTTCAAAAATTGCTACTACACGCTCGTTACGGGCAAATAAATTCGGTACGTTTTGCGCGGTAAGTGGATTTACCGAAAATAAATCGCCCGGTACATAAATCATTTTGCTTAGCGTGCCATCAATTGGCATGTGAATACGGTGGTAATCTTTTGGTGCCAAGTAAATAGTTGCAAATTTACCACCTAAAAACGGTGTTGTGTCGTCTTGTGAGCCACCTAACAACGCTTGTAAGCTGTAATCATGGCCTTTAGCTTGGATTAGTTGGCCGTCAACAATATCGCCAAGCTGGCTGATTGCGCCGTCAACAGGGTGAATAATAATATCGTCATCTTCAACCATAGGACGAGCACCGTCTTTTAACGGGCGGGTAAAAAATTCATTAAAGGTTTTATAGTGAGCAGGGTCAGAATATTTAGCCTCACTCATATTTATTTTGTATTGTTTAATAAATAATTTAATTAATGTTGTTGTTAATGCGCCCGCTTTTGCAGCTGCAAGCTTACCTACTACACGAGAAATAAAGTGCTTTGGCATAGCATATTGCATGGCGATTTTAAATTTATCTAAACTCACAGATTTTTCCCTAATTATACGCGAGGCGCACGCGCGCCGGCACGGCCATCGGCCATGGTTTCTAAAATACGGTGATAGCTTTCAAAGCGTAACTTTGAGATATCTCCATCAGCGACTGCTTGCTGAATTATACAGCCTGGATCGTTTAAGTGTTTACAGTCTCTAAAACGGCATCCACCTATAAACTCTCTAAATTCTTTAAAGCACCAAGTGACTCGTTCAACATCTAAATGCCATAAACCAAACTCACGAATACCCGGTGAATCAATTAAGTTACCGCCACTTGGTAAATGATGCAGACGCGATACTGTTGTGGTGTGCTGGCCTAGACCGCTGTTTTCAGACACTTCTTTAGTCAAAATTTCAGCATCCGGCAGCACAGTGTTTACTAAGGTAGATTTACCCACACCACTTTGGCCAACAAAAATATTGTTTTTGCCTACAAGTACTTCTTTTAATTCATTAATGCCTTCGCCGGTTATATTACTAACTAGCAGTACCTGGTAATTAAGTTTACGGTAAATATCGAGTATTTGTTGTATTTCGTTTAAACCAGTTTCATCAATTAAATCAATTTTATTAAGTACTAAAATCGGCTCAATGCCCATGTCTTCGCAGGCAATTAAATAGCGGTCGATAATGCTTGGTGTAAACTCTGGCAGTACCGCTGAAACCATTAAAATTTGATCTATATTAGCGGCAATAACTTTTACACCGTCGTAAAAATCAGGGCGCGTTAACTGTGAACGACGTTCTTGAGTTGCTTCAATAACACCTGCTAAATCGCCTTCACTTACTTTTGCACGACGAAATAATACCTCATCGCCACATACTAAATTTGATACGGTACGGCGAATATTACAGCGAAGAACATCGCCATTTTGGGTTTCTACGTCGGCATGTTGCCCAAAGCGGCTAATAACAATCGCATTTTCCACTTGACCTAAATTATCTGTTTGCCACTCTTGCGCGCCGACTTTTGCCGGTTTTTTATCGGCATTCGATAAACGCTTTTGATGATTGGCCTTGATCCTACGGGATTGGCCTTTACTTAATTTTTTCTGTTTTGCCACTTGAGGCCTATAACCTGAGTTAAATGCCGAGTTTGCCAAAAAAAGCTTTAGCTCGACGGTTGATGCTAATATGATATATCGAAATGCGTTGGATCTAAAGAAAAGCACCGTTTAAGGTAATTATGACTATTAATAAATCAAATTTAATTTGGCTCGATCTGGAAATGACCGGACTTGAACCAGAGACTGACAAAATACTTGAAATTGCAACTGTTGTCACTGACGCTGATCTGAATATATTAGCCGAAGGGCCAACGATTGCCATTCATCAAAGTGATGAACTACTGGATGGCATGGATGAGTGGTGTACAACTCAGCATGGCAAATCTGGATTAACGGCTCGCTGTAAGGCAAGCACGTTTGATGAAGCTTATGCCGTGGAACAAACCCTCGCGTTTTTAAAGCAATGGGTGCCAGCAGGGGCTTCACCTATGTGTGGTAACTCGATAGGCCAAGACCGCCGCTTTATGAATAAGTATATGCGCGAGCTTGAAGACTTTTTTCATTACCGTAATTTAGATGTCAGTACCATTAAAGAACTTGCTCGTCGTTGGAAACCAGATGTGTTGGCTCAAGTGAATAAAAAAGGGTCGCATTTAGCGTTAGACGACATTAAAGATTCGATTATGGAATTAAAGGTTTACCGAGAAAAGTTTTTTAATTTATAAAAAATACTTGCAAAGCCCCCTAATTATTGTAGAATCCTGCCCCGCTCAAGACGATAACCCCCGCGGGGTTAGTTTGTTTGGGCTTTGACTTTTTGAATGCGGCACTAGCTCAGTTGCCAGAATGTTGAACGCGACCCGTCGCGCACCAACGGACAAATTACTGACTATTTTGAATGCGGCACTAGCTCAGTTGGTAGAGCGCGACCTTGCCAAGGTCGAGGTCACGAGTTCGAGCCTCGTGTGCCGCTCCAATTTCTCACCAAAAGAAATTGTAGTAAAATTAGAATACGATATTAAATGCGGTACTAGCTCAGTTGGTAGAGCGCGACCTTGCCAAGGTCGAGGTCACGAGTTCGAGCCTCGTGTACCGCTCCAATCTTATTTACTTTCCAGATATTCATTCTCAAATAGCAAACAATGACCCATACGCGAATCACTATAAATTTAATTTATGTAACTTTTTTAAAGTGTTCAATGTGTGAGAGTGACCTATGTTGTAAAACCTAAAACCTAAAACCTAAAACCTAAAACCTAAAACGCTTCGCCTTGCAAAGTTGCAATAATACGCCTTGAACCACCATGATCACGGTGCTCACCTAAGTATATTCCTTGCCAAGTTCCCAGTGCTAACTGACCATGGCTAATAGGTATAGTTAATTCGCAACCTAAGGTACTGGTTTTTATATGGGCAGGCATATCATCATCGCCCTCATAGTCATGACGATAATAAGGCTGGCGCTCTGGAACAAATTGATTAAAGTGGCTTTCCATATCCATACGCACGGTAGGATCGGCATTTTCATTAATGGTTAAGCTGGCTGAGGTGTGTTGAATAAATAAGTGTAATAAACCAACTTTAAATTGGCTTATTTGTGGGAGTTGATTGAGTATGTCGTTATCAATTAAATGAAAGCCCCGCGAGCGAGGCTTTAATGTAATTGTGGTTTGCGACCAGCTCATAGCTTATCAAAACTCACTTCAATATTGGCATTACCTGCGTCACTGGTAAACGGCATAAGAATTTTTTTACCGTCACTTTTGTGAGTAATAGTGTGGTTTTTACCAGACACAACAATGGGTGTTGCCATGGCAAAATCATAGCCTTTTTCACCTAATAAATTCTTAGCACCACCGGTAACCATATTAGTTATTTCACCGACCATGTCGGTTACTTCTTCATTTATGTCGTCTGGTCGTTCGCCTAACATTCGTTCCATAATGGTCAGCGCTAAACCTTCGTCGAAGGTAATTGAAAATGAACCGCGAGTTTGAGGGCCAACCATACCAATTAATCCCGATACATCACCACAGGCTATCTCATCGGTTTTAATGCGTGGCTTGCCTGGTTTTAACTGAGTTTGAGCCATAGTGCTCAATACATTCATCAAAGAAGCTAAAAAGGGATTAATGAACTCTACATTCATATTAGATGTCCTTAAATTGGTACTGATAAAGGTTATACGTAAAGTATAGCTATAGTCGCTTATCTATGCTCGGCAAGAGTCACATTTACCATGTGCTTCTATTGTTTGTCCGGAAACTACAAAGCCACTTTCGGCTGCTAAGTTATTGAGCTCATGTGAAATTACTGTTGAGTGCAGCTCTTTAACAAAACCGCAGCTATCACAAATTAATAGCTGAACAGGATGAATATGATCAAAATGATGACACAGCATAAATGCATTGGTGCTTTCAATTTTATGAATAAAACCGAGTTCGGCTAAAAAGTCTAAAGCACGATAAATCGTTGCAGGTTTAGCGCCTGTTTCAGTGACTTTTAATTGTTCAAGTAAATCGTATGCACCCACACCACCTTGAGCACTGGCCAATAAACGAAATACCTTCTCGCGAATTGGTGTGAATCGCGCACCACGGTTGTCGCACACTTGTTTTGCTTTACTTACGAGTGATTCTATATTCATCTTCTCTCATCCTTACGCTGCCGTGATATACTAACATACTGTATTGTAGTTGCAGCGTTTTATTAACCGATTTAATGAAAAGGTACTCATTAATGCATGAACTATTGGCTATATTTATTTTCTTTTTTGCGGTTATTGATCCAATTGGCACAATCCCGGTTTTTATCGCCGTAACTCGTGGAGATGACGACAAGTTTAAGCGTAAAGTGATTTTTAAGGCCGTGGGTGTGTCTGCTTTAGTACTGTTATTTTTTGTAGTTGCTGGCGAGCAATTACTGAATGTGATTGAGATTCCGCTCTCGGCATTTCAAATAGCAGGTGGTTTAATTTTATTAATTTTTGCACTCTCCATGACCTTTGGTGAAAGTAAGCCTGAAGCTGAAATTAAAAGTGTTAGAGATAGTACTGAAACCGCTATTTTTCCGCTCGCTATCCCATCAATAGCGAGTCCCGGTGCCATGTTAGGTGCGGTATTAATGACGCGCAATGAGGAGTATACCTGGGTTGAGCAAATGATTACCTCATCAATGATGTTAGCTGTTTTAGTGGTGGTACTGATTTTGTTATTACTTGCTACGCATGTACATAAAATAATAGGTGATAGTGGGGCGAGTATTATTAGTCGAATTATGGGGTTAATTTTAAGCTCAGTCGCAGTAACTAATATTTTAAACGGTATTGCGCAATACTTTGGCTTGCAAGTGTTTGCTTAATATTGCTGCGCATAGGGCTTTTGTGTAAAATGCAGCGCCGTTTAAGCTGTGCTTAAATTATAAATTTTTGAGGATCACATTTTGGATAAACGTACTTTAAATCGACGCTTTTCTGTTGCCCCTATGCTCGATTGGACTGATAAGTGAGAATTTAAAGGGTTTAAATAGCGCAAGGGTGACCATTGGGGGCCTTGATATATTAAGGGTGACGGGTTTCAGTCCCCCCAGAATATTATCTATTTAAGTAGTTTTTATTTTTGAGTTGGACTTATTTTACCCGATTTAACTCTATCTAATTGTTTGAAGATACGCTTCAGCTCTTTTTTTGTTTGTAGGGATTCAAAGCTATCTCTTTCGATGGTCCACTTTAGTGCTAGTAGGCTAAAATCAGAATACAGAGAAATATTTTTCTTTTGTCGCTCCCTGATAAATGGCCTCAAGTGGAGGCTAAGGTCAATAACAGAAGATTTATGTGAAGAGTATAAAAATGCTTCATCATATAACTTATGTCTAATAGCATTAGCTGCTTGTTCCCAAGTATTTAAAACATACCGTATAGACATAACCCTAGAGTCATTAGAGTTCTCAGGCTTTGCAAGTTCCAGTAGTGTTTGTTTTCTTTCAAGGCTATGTATTATTCCCCCTAACACAACCACATGATCTAAATAATCTTTATCATCCTTAAGCTTTTGTTGAAAATCTAGCGTATTTTTTTCTTTAGCTGTTTGACGTTGGTAAAACATCCCTGCTAATGCGGCCGATAGACCCAATGTAGCTGAGAGCAAAACAGCTCCGCTTGGAAAAAGTTTAGGGTCCATTTTTGATATAAAGTAAATTCCAACAATAGGAACCAATACAAACCAAAGAATAAAAATACTTTTCATTGAATTACGCTTACTCACTTATTCATCCCTTAAAACAAGAAAAGAGCCATTTAGGCTCTTTTCTTTAAAACTCGTGACGGACTATATTGGCCAATCTTCTTCATTGAATGTATTCATATAACATCTCCATGTGTGGAAAAACTGGCAAGTTAGCTTTTTTGCCAATCGGTACGTAAATATACAAATATATATTTGTTTAAATGTTTACCGTGTAAATAAATATAACTGACCGTTGCAACAGTTACAAGAAGATATC